>JACOZA010000107.1 GCA_016181565.1 Candidatus Sungiibacteriota bacterium | reverse complement strand
CTTCAAGCCAATCTTTTATCTTCGTGAGTTTAGCCGGATCCATATCTTCTAGATGAACCTTGATGTTATCAACACTTAGATCCCATCTTCTCATCTTCTCCAGCATATCCTTATCAAAATCCTCCTTGCGTAGTTCCTGCTCATAAGCGATATCCCGCGGGTCTACTCCCCATTCTTTTCTTTCTTTAGTCATAAACAAAAAATTATTTGCTAATAACTGCACTATACTAAAAGCACGCCGGGGGTCAAATTGCCTTTGTGTATGTCCCTCTACTTTTACACTCCAAGGGTATTGCCGACAATGTGATATGCTGGCATGCCTTATCCTGTAGGATAGCTAGACCCAAGTATCATCGGGTCTGCTGTCCCGATTTTGTCTCCGGCAACGCCGGAGATATAAAATCGAGGATCCTCGAAAATCTAGCCAAAATTTTGGTATGCTGGCATACTCTACTTTCCCGGGTCCGCAAGGGACCGAGTATCATCGAGCCTGTATGCTTTCACGGCTCTGTTCGGAATGTTCCCGTTTTGTTGGAAGCGCAGTCCCGCGGAAGCGGGACAAGCACCATTACAAAACGCAATCCCGCACTAAATTTTCTCCTTCGGAATCCCGGCGAACCCTACTTTCCCAGAGCCGCAAGGGCTCAAGTATCATCGGGGCTTACCGCTTTCACGGTCCTGTTCGGAATGGGAAGGAGTGGAGCACGATAAGCTAAATCACCGGGAAACCGGAAGAGAAAATTTCAGTGCGGGAGGAAGACCCGCCACTTCGCGACCGAAGGGAGCGTGAGTGGGTAGTCCCGCACGGTCTCCGAGCGTAAGCGAGGAGCTACCGTGCGGAGATCCCGCACATTCCTTCGTCTCTTCGCCGAAAACCGCGGAAAAGACCAGCGGGATCCTCGCACCTTCAGCTGCTCGCCGTTGCGGCTCGCAGGAATGTGCGGGAGATCCCGTGCATAGCCCACACTACCTTTACCGGGCGCTCAAGCGGAAGTGCGGGATCGCGCACTTTAACCTCGCTCCGCTCGGGATATATGCTGGACTAAATTACCGGAAAGCCGCCACAGACAATCGGCGACGTTTTTTAAAGGCCTAATAACATGTGCGGTATTTTGCGCAATCCCGCCAACTGCGGCGGGGATACATCGGTCAATTAGTACTTCTCGGCTGAACGCGTTACCGCGTTTGCACCTGAAGCCTATCACCGACGCTCCGCGTCGGAATTTCTAATGACTAATTTCTAATTCCTAATCAAATCCCAAATCCCAATGACCAAATGACTAAACAATTTTGGGCATTGGATATTTTGACATTGGGTATTGATTAGAAATTAGGTTAATTAGAAATTAGACATTTCCCGATGCGAAGCATCGGTTTTTACGTGGTCATCTTCCACGGACCTTAACGATACCTAATCTTGGGGTGGGCTTCGCACTTAGATGCTTTCAGCGCTTATCCCGTCCGGACATAGCTACCGAGCAGTGCCGCTGGCGCGACAGCTCGTACACCAGAGGTCCGTTCATCCCGATCCTCTCGTACAACGTACACCAGAGGTCCGTTCATCCCGATCCTCTCGTACAAGGGACAACTCCCCTCAAGTATCAACGCCTGCAGTAGATAGGAGACCGACCTGTCTCACGACGGTCTGAACCCAGCTCGCGTATCTTTTTAATCGGCGAACAGCCGAACGCTTGGGAGCTCATTTCGTTCTCATATTCCTATGAGTATAGACTATACCTTCATCCACACAGCCTTTCTACTCAAAAGGCTGAGTTAGGATGCTAGCCGTCTGATAGATGCCTAATAGGCATCTATCTCATCCCGCTTTCAGCGGGAATCAGTCGTTACGGGAGAACTAGACAATGATCGTCGAAAAGTTTTTGCGTCTGCTCTGTGACCGCACATTATACGAACTAAGTTTATCCGCAAGCCGTGCAACCCTGAGTAGATCACTTTTCTTGTGAATGACCGTATTCAAAATACGTAATGCAATACGAATCTGATTACGCTTGATACGGCTAAATGGATATAACAAAGGTAAAATATTCTTTAGTGTCGTTTGATTTCTTAACGATAGCTTATGAGTATTTCGAATCGATCGTCCAAGATACCCTTCACCAAAAACCTTTCTTAAGTAGTGGAGAAGGTAGATATGGGCTTTATGCTGATAGAAGTCGAGTGATACTCGAACTCGGAAGCTAAATTTCTTCTCAGCATGTCTTTCAATCACTGCTGTAATGGCGCCATCGCCGTCAAGAAAACCAGCAATATATGCCTTTGTTATGTCATCGCCTAAATCCTTTCCCACGGTAACATCCATCATTGATTTCATTATATCAGGTTACTTGGGACCTTCAAAATGAATTATCAACGATTAGGACTCTACCGTTTTGAGCTAGTTTATTACCTTGAGATTACTCCCAAGGAGAGAAGCTTACGCACTCTCCACCCCCGCGCTAAGATGCACATGTTCATGTATTACTACATGTGTAGACTATATTTTCACCCCACAAACTTTATGGGGGTCAGCGTTTTATAGATTACCGGACTGATAATCTATCTTGGCTTGCGCCTCAGTCGTTACGGGGTCAGCCGCTGCACAGCAGCGGAAGCTCCAATTTTCAATTTCCAATTTTCAATCAATTTTCCTATTTGAGCCGACATCGAGGTGCCGAACTCCGCCGTCGCTATGGACGCTTGGGCGGAACTAGCCTGTTCAATGTTTTCACATTAGACTATATCTTCATCCTATCACCTGCCGTAGGTTTAAATATTAACAACCATAGCATTGGTATTTTTTTGATAGGAGACGGCGTGTTAGCCGCTGCAAATTTTGCAACGGCTCCATCCTTTCGGATAAGTCGTTACGGGGTCAAGCGCTCGCTTTGCACGCTAAATTCAAAACGCAAAATGCAAAAGTCAAAAATTTTGCACTTTTATTTTTTCATTTTGAACTTAGCATTTTGCAAAGCAAAATGCGCGGACTTCCCACGGTATTCCAAGAGGTCGAGAACCCCGCGATTGCGAGGAAAGACCGCCTCTGGTTCACCGTTATAAGCCGTACTTCTCCCACATTGCTGTGGGGTTGGACAACTGACCCATAATTGGGTCTATCCCCGGGGTAACTTTTATCCGTTAATCTCTGGCCTTGTTCTAGTAAGTATTCTGTGGGGTTGGACAACTGACCCATAATTGGGTCTATCCCCGGGGTAACTTTTATCCGTTAATCTCTGGCCTTGTTCTAGTAAGTATTATTTCCCGAATCCTTCCCGAATGAACCCGAATGATTCTCGAATAAAAATTCGAGAAATATTCGATACGATTCGAGATGGATTCGAGAAAATAATGTGGCCATCGGTTCACTAAGTTCTGCTTTCGCATCTGCTCGTCGTGTCAGACTCGCAGTCAAGCCGGCATTTCCCTTTGCGGGTCCGGGCCGATTTCCATCCGGCCTAAGCCGACCTTTAAACTCCTCCATTACTCTTTAGGAGGATTATGCCCCATAAAAACTGCCCGCCAGACACTGTCTTTGCGAAGTTTGGTCTTCGCAAGTTAGGATCTAATGTTCCCAAGAGTGGTATTTCACTGACGGCTCCATCGCGCCCGAAAGCGCGACTTCAATGCCTCCCACCTATGCTACGCATGAGAATGTTAGACCCAATATCAAGCTACAGTAAAGCTCCCGGGGTCTTTTCGTCTAACTGCAGGTAACCGGCATCTTCACCGGTATTGTATTTTCACCGGG
>JACOZA010000028.1 GCA_016181565.1 Candidatus Sungiibacteriota bacterium | reverse complement strand
CACTGGGGACTTCAAAGTTTTTTACCCGGAGAACAATGGACGCGAGGGACTTTTTCTCAACGTTCAGGGACTGCTTCTCAAATATGTCGGCGAGCGCGAACCCTGGGTGCTGCGTTTCCCCAGTGCCGTATTCGGCACGCTCACTGTTGTCGGATTTTTCTTCCTGCTTTACGAGTTGGCCGTACTTTCGCGGCTCAAGGCGCCGTTCTGGATCGCGTTTTGGGGCGCGTTTATGATGGCGACTAGCGTTTGGCATATCATCTTTTCTCGTATCGGGTTTCGCGCCATCACCGCACCGTTCTTTCTTACTGGGGGGCTTTATTTCGCCGTTTTGGCATTGCGCAAGATGTGGTTTCGGGCGGCCGTAATTTCGGGGGCGTTCTTTGGCCTGGGCATGTATAGCTACATTGCCTACCGTTTGATGCCGGCGCTCCTTTTCGTGTTAGTGCCGGGGTTTTGGCGGCGAAAAGGTTTTTGGCACATCGCGATCGCGGTGCCGGCGGTTGCCGTTATGGTTTTTCTCCCCCTGGGGTATTACTTCTTTACGCATCCGGCCGACTTCTTGGGGCGCACAAGCCAGGTATCGGTTTTTAGTTCAGAGCGTCCCCTCTATGACCTGGGCAAAAATATAATTTTCACGCTGGGGATGTTTAACTTTCGCGGCGACGGGAACTGGCGGCATAATATTGCCGGAGCCCCCGAGCTTTTCTTCCCCGCTGGGATATTATTTGTCATTGGAGTAATGGCCGCTTTGCGACGGCGTTCTACTTTTGATGGGATGATGCTTAGCTGGTTTTTCTTGGCGATTCTTCCGGTCGTAATATCGGATGAGGGAATTCCTCACGCCCTTCGCTCGATTTTGATGATTCCGCCGGTTTTTGGTCTTGCGGGCAGCGGGGCGGCGATGGTTTATGAATGGCTCGAACGGTTTCTCGCTCCCCTTGAATTACGAGTACTGGCTGGTTTCTTTATCATTCTTCTTTTTGCCAATGCCTATTATTCGTATTTTTATGTCTGGGGCAGAAACCCGAGTGTCCGGGGAGCTTTCGCTGCCGATTATGTTGAAATTGGGAGGGAAATAAACGCACTTCCAGAGAGTGAAACGAAATATGTCGTTGTAGCTGCCCGCGGTATCGATGTTCGCGGTATCCCCATGCCCGCCCAAACGGTGATGTTTATAACCAATTCGTTTCTGCCCCAGGACCAACAGGCGAAACACATCCGCTACCTGACTCCCGAAGCATACGAAAGAGAGAAACCGCAGCTTGCCGGTAAAAGCCTCTTCTTCATTAAATAATCACAGTGCTAGAATAGTTCCAGATTATTGATTATGTCTCGGGGCTCGTAATGCAGCGAGTTCTGATGTTTATGAAAGTGCTCGGTATTGGTCTTGTCGTTATTGGCCTGCTCTTTTTTATTGGGGCTGAATTTCTTCCCGCGGATTTCTTCGAGAGATTGCCGGAGGCAGAGCAAAGGGCGATTGATGCCGTTGAAGAGGTGAGGCGCGAAGTACTGTCGCCGCCGCCGCTTCGCGCGGTAAAAGAAGCGCCGACTTCGTCCCTTACCCGGGCCGGAGTTCTTCAGTGGACAAATATTGAAAGGAAGAGTCAGGGCCTTTTGCCGCTTTCTGGAAATGCCAAGCTGGACGCTGCTGCTGCCGCAAAAGTCAGCGACATGTTTGCGAGACAGTATTTTGAACATGTCTCGCCGGCGGGCGTGGCCGCGGGGGATTTAGCCAAGGAGGCCGGCTACGAATATATTGCGATTGGCGAGAATTTGGCGCTCGGCAATTTTGAAAATGACCGCGCGCTCGTGGAAGCCTGGATGGCTAGTCCGGGGCACCGCGCCAACATTATGAAAGCCAGCTATCAAGAAATTGGAGTGGGGGTAGCGCGCGGCGTTTTCGAAGGTAATAGGACGTGGCTGGCGGTCCAAATCTTCGGGCGGCCGCGCTCTGCCTGCCCGGACCTCGATCAAGCACTGAAAGCTTCGATTGAAGCCAATGAGGCGGAGCTTGATCTCATGCAGGGAACCCTTGCGGCAGAGCGCAAAGAAATTGAGGCCATGCGCGGCCGGAGTAATCCCGCATATCCGTCAAAAATCGAGGCCTATAATGCGCTGATCGCAGAATATAATGCTTTGGTTCTGGAGACGAAAAATCTCGTGGGGGACTATAATGCCGGGGTACAAGTATTCAACCGTTGTGTTGAGGGGGATATAACGCCGTAAGAAAGAACTACAGCGACGATTATGAGACGAGAAACACTCATCGGCGGAATAGCGGTCATCGCCCTTATCGGGATTCTAGCTTTCTTTTTTATGCAGCGGGATGAGAAGAAAAAATATCCCCAAGGAGGGTCGCAGATTATTGCCTTCGGCGACAGTCTGGTGGAAGGCGTCGGCGCTTCTCCCGGCCATGATTTTGTTTCAATCCTTTCGGACCGTCTGCGGTCTCCGATTATTAACGCTGGGCGGGCCGGAGACACCACCGCGGCGGGGCTCTTGCGGCTTAATGAAGCGGTGCTGGCCCAAGACCCGAAAATTGTCATTGTACTGCTGGGCGGGAACGATGCCCTGCGCCGTATTCCCAAAGAAGAAACATTTCGAAACCTAGAGACCATTATTGACAGAATTCAAGGACGGGGCGCCGCCGTCATCCTCATCGGAGTCCGCGGAGGCATTCTTTCTGACAGTTACAAAAAATCTTTTAGTTCTATCGCCGCCGAGAAAGGAGCTTTTTATATCCCCGACATACTGGATGACATATTCGGCAATGCGCGGCTTATTTCCGACCCGATTCACCCCAACGACCAAGGATACGCGCTGATGGCGGATCGCATTGAGCCGGTACTCAAGATGGTTATGGCAAAATAAGCTATACCCGGTAGTCCTGCCTGCCGGCAGGCAGGCTTTATCCCGTTAGACAAATTGTTTAACGGGGCGAGGGTCGGGTTTTAACGGGGTTTACTGTGGGATATTGGGTATATAATGATAATACATTGGGTTTTTGCACCGAAAGTTAATTCGAGTTTCTACTACCGGGTATACTTCCCATGATGATGAAAAAGCCGATATATCTCGCGGCCTTCACGGTGCTTGGTGCTTTACTAAGCTTCTTGGTTCATGCGGCAGTTGAGATTTTCTATATACGCTTATTGCTGGAAAACTTTGCGGTGTATGGGTTCGGACTAGCATGGTCTCAATGGGTGGCTATCCATCACGTCGGATCCGTTGTTCTGCTTATCGGCGGCATTATCTTCGGCTACGAGCAAGGAAGATTTTGGTGGCCGAGATTATACAATCCGGATGGCTCGCCCAGACGCAGATCTTCGTTGTGAGAAGTTTCTTTCCGAGATCCGAGATATGAAAATTTTTGTGCGGGTGAAAACTAATGCGCCGAAGGAACATTTGGAGACGCAGGATGTCTCGCATTACTTGGCTGCGGTGAGAGAGGCGCCCGTTGATGGAAAAGCGAATCGGGCCGTAATCCGCCTGCTGGCGCTCCATTTGGGTATCACGCCGTCGCGCCTTAAGATCACTCGAGGGATAAAGTCAAGACAAAAGACTATCTCCGCAGATTTATAGTACGTACTAATAATATAACTATGAAAAAAGTTTTCTGGCTGATAATTATTGCCCTCCTGGGATGGGCGGTATATTCTTTTTTCCGCACCAATCTCGGGACCACCCTCCGGCCGTCTGCCACGAATCAAATACAGGAAACAAATGTTCCCGCCGGGACCAAAGAGTACAGTTCCCAAACATTTCACTACTCTTTCAATTACCCCGCCGACTGGTTTCTGACAGAAACGCCGGCCGGACTCGTAATTTTAAAGCCGCAGCGAGAACTGCCTGATGAGCGCGCTCCCATTGGCATTGATCCCAAAGGCGAAGAACCATACGAGCGGTCGGCGCAGGAGATGCGGCTGAATGTTTTAGGGGATGACAAGCAAGAAGTGGTGGTGGCCAGGGTTCACGGCCTGCGCCTGGCGGGGCATTTAAGTCCCGATCTTGGCGAAGAGGCGGATACTTATTTTATTTTCACGATGCTGAATCGCGACGGAAGATTGTTTTCCATAGACTACAGCGAGTTTTCCCCATCGGCTAGTGATTCTCGCGGCGTCTACCAAGCAGTAGTTGACTCGTTGCAATTTCAGCCATCGGCTGATTAACGCCAATGCCGAATAAGATTTTTTTCATTTTCTTCTTACTGATCATCGTCGGCGGGCCGTGGGCCTGGAAGAACTTGTATGTGCCGTATGTGGCGACGCGCTCGCTCCGTGAGCGCAGTCAGGAATTGGTGCAAGTCGCCAAGGAATATCGAGTGACGCGAGGAATTTCGATTAATATCCCGCTGGAAGTACCGGCCGGATATTTTCTGTCCGACATCAGTGACCCGGAAACGGATCCCGAACATAAGTTTCTCCTTGTATATCGGGACCGGTTCGGATCGGAGCTTCGTATTCTGGAATCTGAAGGAACGTCTCTCCCAGTACGGGAAGATTTTTATGCGTTGAGCAAAACCAGCGGCTTTCAGGAAGTTTCAGTGGGGCCGTTTTCGGGATATTACGCGCGGAGCGACCCGTTCCAAGATCCCGAGCGGCAAGTCCTGGTTTTTTTGAAGCCAAGCGTTAAAGTCACGATTACGAATCGCCCCCGGTCGGGAGCGACCAAATTACCCGACTCGGACTTCCTGCGGCTGGCGCGCGGACTTTAACTTATCCCGTTACTTGAATGCCCTACGGTCAAGTAACGGGGCTTATTCTCCTTGTGCTATACTAAACTAAGCTAACGTATTCTTGTGTTCTTTCGCGCATTTTAGAGACGTCATCGGCCTTCAATTTCTCACCCATCACTCAAACAAGGCGGGAGGTGAAAATTATGGACGTTACGGAAGAAGGAGGCGCGCTCGGCTATACCGCGTATGCAAATCTTGATTTTGCCAGGAGCGTGGTTCGGCATTTCGTCGCCCTGGTCGGCTTCGAGCGGGATGACCTGGCCATTCTAGACATTGGCAGCGGTACCGGGGATTCGGCGCGAGCGATTCTTGAGACGCTCTCCTCCCTCGATCATTGGAAGGGCGTGGTATCACTTCTCGAGCCGGATACGGAAAGCCTCCGCATCGCGGAGAACAATCTCGCGGGCCAGCCGGTTTTGACCCACCGCGGCAGCGCCGAGAACTGTTTTTCCTTTTCGGAGCAGTCGTTCGACGTTTCAATCTGGTCGAACGGTATTCACTACCTCGAATCCCAGGCCTCACTCATGACGGCGCTCCGCGCCATTCGTCATGCGACGCGCCGGAAGTTTGTCGCCTGGTCCACCTTTTTCAAGGAGGCCTACTGCGGCAAGACCACGCGCTTCGCCGGTCTCTGGGTCGCCAAAGCCTACGAGCTGCTCGGTGTGAATCGCACCGAGCGCGTCCGCTCCAATAATCTCCAGGTAAGGGGTCAGGCCGACTACGAGGCCGCATTCCGCGAGGCAGGATTCTCCAGGGTGCGAAGCGCGCTCCAGATATTCGAACTCGGTCCCGAGGTCTACCGCGGAATCGCGATGTTCCAGGACTATGCGGAGCGCGCCCTTCCCGCAATGCCTGGCCGGCCAGATCTCACGATTGAGAAGCGGAGTCGGGCGCTCGTCGAGGCGGTTGAGCCGATATATCATCTCCTTGGCGCTTCAACACTTCCACGGTACTGGCTCTATATGGAAGCCGAGCCATGAATCGGGGGCCCATTGGACAAATTCGTTCGATGGGCCCTTTCTATTTTTTTGTCCAGAATACCCCGCAGCTTGGCCTGCTCCGCGCTCCGTCGCTGAAGCTATGGAGCGTAGGCGACCGCAGTAGCCTACGGCTGTGAAGGCGGGACTGCGGGGGTGAATGGAAACAAAAAATAAATCCCGCTGCAGGCGGGATGAAATGGAGATACCGCCGAGCTCGTGCCGCGCGGAGCTTTATTCAGACGGTTTGCCGACGGCGTGCTTCTGCGATAGGATGGGCTATGTATGGATACACAGCATCTTACAGAACAGTATCGCACGTTTAAGCGTCGGCATCTTTTGTGGCCTACGCTCCTGATTCTCGCGGGGGCAGGCTTACTGCTTGAAAATTTCGGAGTTCTTCCGCCGCTGACGTTTGCCAAACTCTGGCCGCTGCTCCTGGTTGTCTGGGGGCTGGATATGCTTTGGAGGCGCCTGCAGGAACATTCTTCCTCCCGTTAAGGAAGGATAGAAATCGATTAAGGGCAGGAGCATTAGCTATTACCCTTTTCTTTTCAAGCTTGGTTTCATAGAATGAGATCGGCGATTTTTTGACTTTTCAAGTTTTAATTTCTGGTATGAGTGGACGAAGACTTCTCTTTATTTTAGTGCTCATCGGCATATTCATGCTGGGTGTTTGGCTCGTGCAGGTTGTCTTGCGCTCGAACACGAATGGCGGGGGAAACATTGGTGAACCCGGGACAATTCGAGGAGTCGTATCAACACTGCTCCCCTCCGGGAAAGTGATCGTGGTAAAGAAGGACGACGGCAGCGAGGTGCTTGTGTCTCTCTCCGGCGCTTCAGCCATAACCAGCGAGGCGGGTGAGGCAATTTTTTATCAGGACGTTGAAGTGGGGATGCCGATTTCTGCCGCGGGGATTCGCGGCGACAAAGACAACGTGTTGATTCCGTCTCTCGTTACCGTAAAGACGGCCTACGCCCATAACGGGAAAATGGTGGCGAAGGCTCCCTTGCTTCACTACGAATATTTCTCGCTCCACTACAGCCCGAAGGATTGGGATGTCGGCGCTGCGCCGAACGAGTTGCGGCACGCCGCCATTCCCGGGTGTAAGTTTGCGGCCGGCGCGACGGACGCCGAAACGCGTTCCTCCTGGAAAAGCCTAACGCTTGAGCGGAAAATCGGAGGCAATGTTTTTAAAGACACGCGCTACACTGAAAACGGAAACCCGGTATACCGCACGATAGTTCTCGAAGATGCCGGCTTGAAATACGGCTTGGCGAATTCGGGCCTTTTTGGGAGTTACATTTTCCGGGTTTCTTATGACGAGCCGATGCCCGATGCAGTACTTACTGCCTGCCTGCGCGCGGTGGATCAGGTACTTGGGACCTTCGTCCTCCGCAACGCTTCGGAGCGGATTCTGGTGACAGAACCCCAGTCGCCGATTCGGGTCGGAGGCAGCGAGCGGGTGACTGTTTCGGGAATGGCGCGTCCATCTGATAATTCGATTGAGATCGTCGTGGTTGATGAAAACGAGCGGATACTTTGGCGCACCAGCGCTGTCGTCAACGTGTCGGAGGGGCGCGCGTTCGGTTCCTTCCGCGTCAGCGGAGGGCCTTTTATCGGTATCGCCAAGGCCGTGCAGCTTCGAGTATTTCAGTATTCGCTCAGTGACGGGAACCCGACCGATACGGTGAAGCTGCCGATGGAAATTCAGTCATAATTAATTGTAAGAGCTTATGAATAAATTCGCTCTAGGGATGCTGCTCGCGGTGCTGCTCTCGGCAATGCTTTACGATATTTTTTTCCGGCGGGGAGTGCCCCTGATTGAAGCTGGTCCGCGCGTCGATAGGTCGCGGAATCTCTGATGCCGCCCATCTTATGGCATTGAATTTTTATGCGGACACTCTATACCGAACGTTCCAGTAATCTTCGCAGGACTTGGCTTTTGATGGCAGTGTTCTTTGGCGCTGTCATCGGGATCGGTTGGATATTCAGCCGGATTTATGCGAACCCCGGGATTCTGTATATAGCGGTGGGGTTGAGTATCTTCATGAACATCGTGAGTTATTGGTTTTCCGATAGAGTGGTGTTGGCTCTCCACCGCGCCAAACCCGTGGACTTTAAATTTAATCCGGAGCTCCATCGGGTCCTTGAGAACCTGTCGATCACGGCAGGGCTCCCCATGCCGAAGTTCTACCTTATCAATGACCCGGCCCCCAATGCCTTTGCTACCGGCCGTAATCCCAAGCACGCGGTGATTTGCGTCACGACCGGCCTTTTAGAGCGGCTTGATCGTTCGGAACTCGAAGGGGTGCTGGCCCATGAGTTGTCGCACGTCGGGATTTGTGACCATCGTGTCGGATATTTTTATGCGCTCGATGTGGTGGGGGAGATCCAACGGAAATGACCGGCGGGGAAACGGGATTCTGATATTAGTCGGGATTATTCTGTCGCTTTTGGCGCCGCTTTTCGCAACTTTGCTCCAGCTAGCCGTTTCGCGCCGGCGCGAATTTTTGGCTGATGCCTCGGGCGCGCTTTTGACGCGCTATCCCGAAGGCCTGATTTCCGCTTTGAAGAAGATTGCAGATTATCCGCGGCCGCTTACCACTGCCAATAATGCTACTGCCCATCTCTTTTTTGAAAATCCTTTCAAGGCTGACGTCTCCGGGGAGAAGAAAACCCCCTGGATTGCCAAGCTTTTTATGACGCACCCTCCTATTGAAGAAAGGATCAAAGCATTGCAAGATGGGCAAACCACGCAATAGTCAGAGGTGTCGCATGGTGGCCTAGTGCGTCTGCTTGTTCCCGGTTTGTCTAAAATTTGGAGCTCGTAGGTGAACAAATTTTGGTAACAAACAGTCCCGCAACTATCCGCGAACCGAGTGAGCGGTTACAGTTTCTAGGATCCCGTCATCTCCGAACTAAATCGTCGGTGGTAGCACAGAGTACTCATTCGCGGAAGTACGGGATCCTCAAACATCTAACCTCACTGCGTTCGGAGATGTTCGGGACAATCTCGCTTATGGCGGAGGGTTGGCCGAGTGGTTTAAGGCGCACGCTTGGAAAGCGTGTGGGAGAAATCCCTCACAGGTTCGAATCCTGTACCCTCCGCCATGGGCAGGAGAAAGTAAATAAGGTTTTAGTTTTTTGGCTAACTTGATAAATATGAAAAAACTTATTTTTATAATTCTTGCGGCAATCGTCATTGGCTCGTTTATTATAATCGCAAACGCTCAAATGCCTGCCCCGTACGGAACCGAAGGTTCTCGTTCGGGGATGGGTAATTTTTCCAACACGGCAGTTGATTGGAACGAAATCGTTGAACATACCGCCCGTGAAGAACAAGAAGGTAAAGAGATTTGGGATAAACTCCGAGCAAGAGAGCTTGCTTGCGAGAATTTGAGCGATGAGCAATTCGGAGTTCTCGGCGAATACTTTATGGGGACTATGGCCGGTGAGTCGCACGCCGCCATGAACGCGATGATGATTCAGGCGCACGGCGAGGAAGGCGAAGAACAAATCCATATTGCTATGGGCAAACGGCTCTCCGGTTGCGATACCTCGGCGGCATTTCCGGCCGGAAGCGGCGGCTGGATGCCGATGATGAATATGATGTGGGGAGGGTGGTCGTCTCCCTTTGGCAGTAATAACTCAACAAACAATATGATGAACTTTGGATTTGGGCCTTTTGGCTCTTTCGGCTGGATATTTATGATTCTCTGGTGGGTCTTGATAATCGCGGGCATTGTCGCGCTTATCAAATGGCTTACCAGCCAATCTCGCGGCACGCACAATCACGAAAAATCCACCTCCGTCAAGGCTACGGCGGACAAGTCCGCGCTTGAAATTTTGAAAGAACGATACGCCAAAGGCGAGATAGACAAAAAGGAATTTGAAGACAAGAAAAAGGATTTGGTTTAGAATTTGCCGCCCCATCCTTCGTTAAAACTACGGAGGGCAAGCAAAGAAAAACTTGTCCCGATTTTGGATGAGCGAAGCGAATGTACAAAATCGAGGATCCGCAAAGCAAAGTTATCAAGAAAGTCGTTCTTTCCGTCCCAGGTTGCGGCTTGTAATGAACGGAGTTGAAGTTCTGCGGATTACTTAACTTGTTGATTGTACGTGGTATTATAGAAGTGTTGTATGGATTTTAAATCAAAACCGATAATTCTCGTCTCTGTCGTTATCGCGATTGTTATTGCGGCCGCCGGTTTTTGGTATTGGTCAAAGAGCCAGCAAACTCCGCTTTCGGAAGAAGTTTCTTCATTGGGGGGCCAGATTTTTGAAAAGACACAAAATTCTCTGGAAGGCCAGATACCGGACGCCAATCCTTTCAAAGACCAGAAAAATCCTTTAGACGCAATTTATCAAAATCCATTCAAGTAATATGTCGTTCCGGTTCAATCACAAAACCATCATTATCTCTTCCTTGTTTGCCATTGCTTTGGGATTTATATTTTCAGCATATATCCCATCGGTTTCGGCGACTAGTTATACCTTTCCTTCTGCCGTACTTACTCTTGAAAACGATTCTGAACCCTGCAAAGACCTGGCGGAATGCGACGCTCTTTGTGACAATCGTGGCGCCGCCCCTATCGGTTGCTTTTACTTTTATGGCGAAACCGGTCTTGCGCCCCAAAAAGCGGATTATTTCAAAAAAATAGTCAGTAGGGCAGAGAGAGCTCTCCAGAAATTAATAGCTGAAGGAAAGCCAGGTGGTTCACTGACAGAAGAAAAGTATAACAAGTATTATCTGGAGCACTCCATTGCGGATGGTTTCAACCGTTCTTTGGCAGAACCCTCTAATGCCTTGCTATCAAAAGAAGGCATTCGCAACTCCCTTATCCAAAACGGCTGGTCTCCAGAAGATGTTGATCAAGCTTTTATCACCGTAGAGCAAATGAGCAAAGAAGAGTTTCGGGAAGTTTCAAAACTATTTAACATTGAAGGTATTTATATACAAAATGGAGTCGGGACAGACGGAGAACTTCAGCTAAAAAATCTTATCCGCATTGGTAGAGCGCTTGAGCAGGCCGCTCGAAAAAAACTTAAACCGCCGTCCGTGTGCGGTTATGGTCTAATGTGTTTTGGTGAATGTTCTCCTGATAATCGCGACCTGTCTCCCGAATGTAAAAATTTTTTGACAGAAACCGGTTATGCCAATGACAGAACTATCGCTCTTGCTCAGTTGATTGCGGCAAAATCCACAGATGACATCGGCGGTGGGCCTGGTGGTTGCTTTGATCTCGCAGAATGCGAGGTATATTGCGATGCCGAAGAACATTGGACGGAATGCACCGAATTTGCCGATAAAGCTAATTTGACGGTAGAGGTGCCCGACGATAAAAAAGCGGTTTTTAGCGCGATGCAAAAAGGGGAAAGTCCCGGCCGATGTAAAGACGAAGCATCCTGTCGAAAATACTGCGAGAATGTGGACAATCTGGAGGAATGCGTCAATTTTGTAGAGAAATTTAATTTGGCCACCTCCGACGAGTTAAAAGAAATTCGTCAGATGGCATTGAATGCATGGAATTCGCCCAAAAAGCCGGATTTATACCGAAAGAAGACGCCGAAGCGGTCGGCAAAATTCTTCCCTACCTAAAGAGCGGCGGAAAGTTGCCCGGCGGATGCACGACAAAAGAATCATGTGATACATACTGTAATGACGACTCTAATGTTACTGAATGCATTAACTTTGCCGAAAGAGCCGGATTTGTCTCAAAAGAAGATGCCGACATAGTTAGAAAGACCGGAGGTAAAGGCCCGGGGAATTGTAAGTCACGAGAGGCGTGCGACAGTTACTGCAAAGATGAAACGCATATTGATGAGTGCGTTGATTTTGCGGTAAAAGCCGGTTTTATTTCAGAAGAAGATGCGGCAGATGCCAAAAAATACAAAATCACTTCGGGTCCCGGCGGGTGCGAGGACAAAGCCGAATGTGAGGCCTTCTGTGTTCTTCCAGAAAACCAGGATACTTGTTTCAACTTTGCCAAAGATCACGGCATGATCAGCGAAGAGGATCTTAAAAATATTGAAAAATACCGTAATCAGGGCCCGCCCGACCTTAGCCAAGCTAACCCCGAATGGCTTGTCTGCATGGAGAAAGAAATGGGTTCTGATATTTTTGGACGATTCAAGGCCGGAAAATCAGGGCGTTCAGATGTTTCTGTCATAACAGAGGCCCAGAAAAAATGCGAGGGCGAGATGGGTCCGGATATCCGCAAAGAAATTGAGACCTGTTTAAGTAAGCCCACTTGCGCCGAGTTTAACTCGTGTTTCGATGCTTTGCCTAAAGGGAATGAGCAATCATCTGAACAAAAAACGCAGGACGAAGCCGGAAAAAAGGTACAGGCAAGGGTAATGGCCTGTCAAGACGAAACCGGAAAGGAAAAAGCTCAGGAGAAACAAGCTGCCTGCATAGCTCTTTCTTGCTCCGAGTTTGAGGCCTGTCTAAAAGCTCTGCAGTCAAGCGGCGGAGACCAGGATGGAGAGCAACAGCAAGAAGAAGGCACTCCGAATCCGGCAGTCAATGCGAAATTTCAGGCCTGTCAGAAAGAAAAAATCAACGCGTGTCTCACAAAGCCGTGCGGCGAATTTCAGACCTGTCTTAATTCTTTAGGTGCTGGAGGTGAAGGCGGAGAACAACGGGGTGCGCCGGATCCGGCTGTTCAATCTAAATTTATGTCTTGCTTCCCTCCGCCCCCAAGCGGAGAAAGACAACCGAGCTCACTTATAGAGCACTCACTTCTCGGAGCAATGTTAAGGTATCTTCTCAAATAGCTAATTTTTGCTTCGCGCGGTTTAATCAAGGGCGAGCGGCGGGGCGCCTGTCCGCCTCTGGCGGAGTTCAGTCCTCGTCCGGTCATTCGACTCCGAGAGTCTTAGACTCGAGGAGATGTTCGTCAAAGTAGGTTCGGATTTTAACCAAAGGGTACCGCGCTGTAGAAAATGAATTGTCGGGATAAAGCGGGTTTACCCGAAAGGGTATCGCAGGCTCGAATACTGTACCCTTCGCATTTTATCCAAATTATTAGACGCATCGAGTTTCTTACGTGTTTCTAAATCTTCTCAAGAGATTATATATTCGGTATGAAACGGGGCGTATGGGTATATCAATATTGCCGATATAAGTGAGCTCTTGGCCTCGAAATTGCCGCTTGAAGTTCGTAAGTGTCGGCCAGCGCGCATCATCGATGCCTCCGAGATCGTAATATCGCAACCCCCTCTGCTTGGCTTCCCGCATCGCGATCCAGTGAAGATAAGTTGTCACTTTCGAGTTAAGATGCTGGCTGTAGGATGCCCCATAAAGATAGGTTGCGGTACCGCAAAAGAAAAGGACAAAATGCGCCGCCGCCGGTCTATTATGCTGGTATCCGTAAAAGATGCCGAGCGAAAGACTGTTGGGGTCGCGAGTTTCAGAAAACGGCGGAATCGTTCTCAATAAAGCATCGAAATAATTTCGGCTTGGATATGCGTTTTTTCCTCTGTTCCTTTGAATTGTTTCTTTCTCCATGACAAAAAAATGCCTGTAATCTGCCGCCGTCATTCGCGATTTTACTTCAACGGTGACGCCTCGATTTTCTGCTCGGCGGATATTGGAACGGGTAGACGGGTGGAAGCTTTTGACAATTTCGTCTCCCTCTTTATCAAGACTGACGATGACATTATGCCGCGGCTGAATGTAATAAGACGGAAAATGAAAACCGCGGCCCTGCGCGACAGCGGCCAACGACGAAAGGGGCGGCTCCAAGCGTAAAAATATCAGACGAGAAAAGTTTCGCACCGCCCACGTTCGTATGAAGTTCAATATTTCGGGCAGTTTGTCTTCGCCGGCCGCATGCGCCGCGATAATCGGACCGCGGGGGATATATCCGTAGGAAAAGCCGAATGGCAGCGAGTGATGTACCAGAGTAAACGCGGCAAGTTGTTTATTTCCATCTTTTAAAAAGTAACGATCGATTTTTCTGCCGAGAGATTGCTGAAACGTTCCCCATTCCCAGGTCTGCATAAATGCTCCAACGGGCGGGCAGTGTTGTCGCACGAATTGATTCCACTCTGCCCGGGCTTCTGCTTGAGAAATATTCATGGCTCACTTGATCCCGTTAAAAATTGTTTTGTCTCCCGCCTTAATGTTATTCGCGGCCGCAAAGCCGGCATTTACCTCAAGCGCGTATTGCGCCGGCACGGGGGGCGTATAAAAAACGGGGTGGTCGGGGTCGAATTCCGGCGAAATATCTCCGGTGATTCCCACAACCCTCTCGCCGGCGATCCAAATTATGTCAATAGGGAAATGCATGTCGGGCATCCAAAAACGGTATAGGCCGGGCTGAAGAAAAATAAAGATCATGCCATGATTGTATGCAAGCGAGTCCCTGCCTGAAAGG
>JACOZA010000096.1 GCA_016181565.1 Candidatus Sungiibacteriota bacterium | reverse complement strand
TTATAAGCTAAAATAAAAAACTTTATTCCCGTCAAATGCAAAAACTTGACTAAGGGAGTTTATAGATAAATATGGAATATCCCGCGCGGCCGATCGGCTGGTAGGAACTCAACCACTCGTATGCATCTTCCGGATTTCTTATGAACCCCGGCGCGGTGCGTCCCATGGCGCCTTGCAGGAAGGTGGCAGAGATGGCGAAGTACCCGCTGGCCGGTCCCTGCGCCGACCACCAGGGCTCGAAGCGGTCGCCTAAGTAGTAGCGCGGCGAGCCGCCGCCAAAAAAGTCGAGACTCACTTTGGGGATTTGGTTTTCGTCTGCGTATTTAACCAAGCGCTTTAAATCCTGTCCCCAGTCGTAGTTTGAATCCACCGCAATGCGGTAGCCGTAGGCCGATCCGTCGGCCAGCTCGTTATAGTATGAAATAAAGTGCGGGTAGGAAAGAAGCGTTTCAAGAATCAGCCAGATAAAAAGCGCGGCCAGAACCAGGAAGCGCGGGATGGGCGCCAGGTACATGCGGTAGAGCGACACCAGCCACTCGCGCCAATTTGCGGGTGATGGATTAAATTTGCCGCGCACCCAAAGTACAACCTCTCGCGAAATCAGAAGATAGATAAAAGGGAAAGTCGGCAAGACGTGCCGAATGCCGATGTTGAGTGGAGAGCGCAGGCTGTATCCCCAGTAAAACAAGATGAAAAGAAGCGAGGCAAAGAGAGAGAAATTGTTGCGTACCCAATAGCCGACGCGCTTTAACCCCCACGGACGCGCTCGCCAGACCCTCGCTAGCGCTCTTTGGTGAGATACATCACCGGAAAGTACAGTCGCGAACCGGCGGAGCTCACTTCTCCAAGAAAATATGCCGTATTCCCGCCGGCGGCGCGCTGGATGACCATCAAAAGTCCGAGGTAGTAGTGCCCGAAAGGCCGGGTGACGGGATTTTTAACCATCCATTGCTGGATGTCCACGAGCGACCGATTGCCGAAAGACTGAAGGGTAAACGTCGAGTCCGACAGTTGTTTTTCTGCCGGATAGTTCATGACGAATACCGCATAGACCAGCGAGATCACAATCACGCCGATGGCGCCGATGACGACAGTTTTCCCCAGAAGCATAGCGCCTTTCTTTATGCGCTCGCCTAGTCCAATTTGGAGATCGGTCAAAATCCAAGCGATAAGCAGCATGCCGTACATCGGCACCAAGAGGAAAGTCGAGAACTTGAGAAGTTCCGCGACACCGAAAGCAACACCCGCGATGAGAGCGTTCTTCCAATTAGGAAGTTCCAAAAATCTAAGGTAGGTGATGATGCCGATGATAAACCCAAGAGTTGCGCCGATGTCGGTAGTCACCAGTCGGCCGTGGGCAAGGATTGTCGGTGAAAATGCAAATAGCGCGAGAGTTAAGGCCGCAACTTTTCTGCCAAAATTTTTTAAGACCCACCAGTAAATGAGAACTCCCAAAAAGAGAGTTAAGAGCATCATCGGGAGTCTCGCCCAAAAGATAAGTTGATCGGCGTTATTGCCGGATTCAAATATAAAAATGGTCCCTTGGGTCCACTGGCCGTTAATATCTTCGGCCCAGGATTTGGTGTCGGTAGGAAACTTGAGATCTAAAAAAAGAAGCGGAATGCCGGCGAGCGCTTTCACCAATGGCGGGTGCTCGGGATTCAGCCGATAGTCGAAAAGCTTGACGTAAGAATAGCCCGCCGGGATGTGCGCCAGCTCATCCATGGTCAGCGAATCGCCGACGGCGCTTCCGAGCATCAAGACAAACATTGCGCCGAGTATCAGTATCGGAAGCTGCCACGTTTTTGAGAATTGCATCACTCTTTCATTATAGAAGAATTTCGCAAGGGATTCTCTCTCCGGTGTTGAAAAACATTCACCCAGTTGCCAGGAGGTCACGGTTGGATGGCTATATCAGGAATGGTCTTCTAAACACACCTAGCGGCTCGATTAACGCCATGGACAGAAGCTCAAGGTAACAGGGCAAAGGGCTCCGGATTTGATTGACTTTATGTATTTTTGTGATATCGTTAAAAAAAGTTTCTAACGCTAACCCATTGGCGCGGGCAAGCGCTTGCGAGGAGGCCACTTTGAGGGATAGTCTTTTGCTAAGAGGCAGCGAGATGCGGAAAAAGTATGCGGCGAGCGGGCCTAGACGGAGGCCGCGTGCGCGGCTTGCGCAAGGCGCGGGCAAGGCCGCAACTTTCTCCCCGGAGCCACCGAAGTTGGCGCCGACCTGTTTTTGCCCCCAAGACCCCGTGTGCGTCCGTTGCGACGAAGGCGCGCACTGCTCACGCTGTATGCGTGGACGCAGACAATGGCTGATCGCACACAAAGGGCCGCGCTCTCGATGAGAGCCGGCCCTGAATCATTTTTAGCGGTCTTTGAACCGCTTTTTAGCTTTCGGTCTTTGTTGTCGTTAAGACGTATTTTTTGTAAGCTAAGGATAATGGCACGATCTCCGGACAAGGGCCCCAAACCGTTAGCATCAATTGGTGAAGTTCTGGCGGCAAAGAATGAAAGGCCGCCTGTTGCGGGCGGTTCCGGCAGTGTTGCCGGAGAGAAACAGCATACCCCCGAAGATATAGACCAATTCGAGGCTTTGCGGAAAGCCGCACTCAAAGCAGAGCGATATAAAAGTCCTCCCGGCAAGGAAGGGAGGATTTCTTTTGGTCCCAAGAGCACTACGATAGATACGGCGCGTTCCGAAATGGAGGCAGATTTGGCATCGCGCGCCACACCTGCAGTTAAAGCGGACGAGCACGCGGGAGAAGTTAATGAACCTGTTTTGGGACCCACACGTGAAGACCGAGACCGGTTAGAAGGCGAGTTTATCGCGAAGCGTAGTGTGGGGGAAAATGCTCTAGCACAAAATAGACGCGATGCGGCGTTCGAGCGCCATGAACGCAGTCAGCGCGCCGCGGCTAATCTGGAAAAATTAAAACAGCCGCTCGCGGATGCGCTTACAGAAGCGGTGGAAATCATCACTGAAGAATCTCCGATTGACCCCAAAACGAAGGCATATCGTGATCCTTTGCGGTATGAAAAAGTTTTGCAAGAAATCCAGAAACTGAAAAGAACTACACGTATCAACGATGAGGAGATTGAAGAGTTTGCGCACGATGTATTGCTGCGGCACGGATACGATATTGATACCGAAAGGGCCAGGGTTGAAGAGGCCTTGAGAGCGCGGAAGATCGTCCCATCGGCGCAGGGAGTGGCGGATGAAAAGATAGTGAGTCTCGATTCTCATGAAGCAAGAGGGCTAGAAAATAAATTGGGCCTGGCTTTGATTAGTGCAATTCGCGCTGCCCAAGCGGCAGCTAAAAGAGGCGAGGATCCAGTCGATCCTTTGGAGGATCCAAAAGTGAAAGAGATCGAAGATCACATACGCCAGATTATTGATCCGGGCGCTGAAGATCTAGAGGCCGTCATACGGGCAACTGAAAATGAGACTTTGATGGGGCAATCATTTAATTTGGAAAAATTAAAGGCCCAAGCCGAAACGGTGAGAGCCGAGAGAGATAAAGTAAGTCCAAGCGCAACAGAAATAGAGGAGCGAATAAAAGAACTTAAGGAGGCTATCGAATTTGGGATTCAGAATGTCGCCCGTACGCCATTTGGGCGGCATGGAAGAATCCGTAATCCATTGGAGAATCTGCGAGTAGAAACGGCATGGAAGGCGCTCGAAGACGCTGGTGTCAGCGAACCAGGTATTAGACGACTCCAGAGGCAGTTTTACAGCGATCTCGGTTTTGATTGGGGCGAGTGGAAAGAGCGCGTGAATAGAGAGCGAGAGAGAATGAATGCTGGTATCCGCAAAGATCGGGAAAAGAAAGAAGCGCAGCAAAAAAACTTTATAAATACTGCAAATCTGGGGGCGATCGCTGATGCTGTTGAGCAAACAGATTTGCAGGATGCCGCAGTCCGAGCATTAAGCAGGCGTAGCGACTATCAGGGTCTTGCTGATGAAGAGGGCGAAGAAATGCAACGGGGAGGGGAGATTTCTGAGGAGGATCTAATTCGTTTGCAGGCGAAGCGAGATGTCGATGCGGCGATCCGGAAAGGAGGCGGATTACCCGGCCGGCGGCTCGTGCCGGGGAGTGCTCCAGTAACGGGCAAAGAAACCGTTGTCAATCCCGTTGCGGATAAAGATGATCTGGAATTATTGCGCGAGCAGGAGGAGGCTTATCGCAAGGCGGTGTTGAAACGCGAACAGGAAGAAGAAGTGCGCGCTGAATTTTATGAAGGCGCAGCACCCGAATCTAGACCTGAAGGTGGAGTGCCTGTTGTCGAGGCGGCGGAGCAGCTAACAAATCTTCCGCGGGATGAATCAGTAGCTCGGAAAGAATTGGAAGATGCGCGGGCGTGGCTGGCAGAAGTCGAGCGGAATTCAGCTATGGGCGCGGGTGAGCTTGCTCGCGCCACCGAACGCTACGACAAGGCCAGAGCCGAATACGTCGCGGGCGACATCCATAAGTTCATACTCGAGCAGACGGCGCTTTTTGAGAAGCGGGCGGAGATTACCGGGAGTTTCGAAAAAGTCCGAAGGGGCTGGAAGTGGCTGGGAGAGATGAATCTGACAAAACTCGGCGCAAAGCCGAGGGGTTTCTGGAGCTCGGCATTGTATCGCGGAGTAAACGTTAGATCCGGCGTTAGCGGCTCGCTCTCAATTGGCCTAAGCGGCACTTCCATTTTCGCCGCTGGTTTCGCCGCCGGGGCTTTGACGCCGGCTGGCTGGGTCGCAATGGGTGTACGCCAGTCAATTGCTGCAGCCGGTTCAGCATTCTTAGCTTACGAAGGGCTTCGACGAAGACGCGAATCTGCATTGGCTAAATTAGCGGATGATGTTTCCGGACTGATGCATGGCGAGGCGGCGGAGCGGATGATTCAATTGGCGGCTTATGCCGAGATAAATCATGCGTGGGCGGCTGTTCGGCCTGCGTACGAGAAACTGCAAGAGCGATATGAAAAAGATTTGGAAGATGTAAAAGGTTGGCTGCAACTTAGTCCTGAAAATGTTAAAGATTTCACGAAGATAATAAGAAAGGAAGAGACAACATTCGCAAAAGAAGAATGGGACAAAGAAAAAGCACGACGAGTCTGGGGATTATCGACTGGTGCGCTAACGTTTATTGGAATTCCTCTCATTCGGAAAATGCTTGGGTATAAAGAGATAGCAGAAGCGGCGTCGGGCTCGCGGGGGTCAGAGTTATCAGCCAGCGAAGCGGTTCGATCAAAGGGAGCGGCTGGCGCATTGATTCAACCGCAGGAAGCAGCGGGGGACCTGCCGTCGGTTCGTGAAGGCACGACGCCCATCCCGGAATCGGTTGAGAATATAAAAGAGTTTGTCATTACCGTTAAACCCGGTGAAGGGCCGATCCACGAAGCGCGCAAAGCCATTGCTTTGTATCTTGATAAGAAAGGAACGCAACTTGATCCCGCGGAGCGCATTTGGGCCGAGGAGGAATTATGGAAACGCACCAAGAAAACGCTGGAGGCGGGCGGTCAGCTAAAGAAGGTGTATCATCCGGGAGACTCGATCGGTTTCAAGCGCGAGGAGATTGATTCGGTCATGGCGAATCTGAAAGAGCGGTTCGGTGATCCCGAAAAAGCTAAAGCCTTGAAAGAGCAGTTGAAAGAATTTACAAACAAGGTGCGCTGGAATCGTTACGCCGTGAGAGACGGCGTCGGCATGTGGAACGCCGATGAAGGGATCAGAAAAATTGTAAAAGTCCCGGTGAAACTCATGGCGGAGGGAGGGTTCTCGGGAACCGCCTTGCGTGAAGCATGGGTGAACGCCGAAGAGATGCGGCAGTTCGTTCTCCCCAGCGCTGCCGAAACCGTGAATATCAAGGGAGACACTGCCGCGATCAGTTTGGGGTATCCCGGAGAAGCTGGTGATGTAGCGGTTAGTGAGGCGGCGCCGGGAACAGGAGAAGTCACAAACGAAGCCGCCGCTCAAATTTCCGAGACGGTGGTTCGCCAAGTTTCGGGTTTGCGGCAGGAATATTATGAGGCGATTCGGGGTCTCTCCATCAGCGAGCTGCTGCAGAAACGATTCATGCCTTTGCCGTTCAGTAAAGATCAAGAGTGGCCGCTGCCGGCGGTCGACAGCGAATATCCGTGGGTGAGACCCAACAAACCGAGCCATGTCCGGTGGATGGATTATATGCGCTTCCAGAACCGGGTGCGGGGAGTGCTTAAGAATCTTGACGCTGAAGAAGCTGCGGCAGTGAGATCAATGCCCGTTTCAAAATTTATTCAGCAATACATGCTTATTAATAATAAGGGCTAACGGTTTTTTCAATTTTTATGGCAGACCAGTCGCTGATCGAGCAAGCGCTCAAGGGCAATCTCATCGAAGAGCTTGGCCTCATGTCGCTCGCCGAGGAAGAAAAACTCGCTCTTATTCGCTCGCTGACGGATCTTGCCGGCTTGCGTTTCACCACGCGGATTATCGAGCGGCTTGCGCCGCTGGATCGGACGGAGTTTGAAAAAATGACCTCGAGTGTGCCGCCGGAGAGCGCTGTTCTTTGGCTTCGCGAGCGGGGGATTGACTTTGAAGAGATGCTCCTTGAGGAGATATCACGTTTGAAGGACGAACTTCGCGAGCGCGGCGCTTCGCTGCCGCAGCCCTGATCAATGCGCCTTATTCTAAATTCTCTCCGGGCTTTGTAAGAGGGTGTGAGACGTGCGCTGGTAAAATTTTTCGAAAACGAAATACCGCATATAATTAATTGAGAAGCGAGAAAGTCTTTAATAATCATGCCCGAATTGCCAGCGCGGAATGCCGCAGAACATATTGATGAAGCGGAGCTTCTGCGGCGTTTTGAAGAAAAAAAGCGCCTGTTTGAAAAAGCCGGAGGCCGAGTTGAGGCCAAGGAAATCTTCCGGGGCGTTTTTCGTGACCAGGCGAAGGAATTAGCTCCATCGTCTCCACCCTCGCCGTCGCTGGCCGCGTCCCCCGCGACATCCGCGGGAAGTCGTGCCCTGCCCGGCAACGATCAAGCGCTGAATGACCTAATCGGTATCGCCTTGGCCAGAGGAATCCTCCCAGCGGTTAGAAAGGCTGAAGCTGAAACTCCGTATCTAATTGATGCGCTTCACGATGAACTTGCCGATCACTACTACGAAAAGCTCGTGGCGGCCGGCAAACTGCGTCCGCAATAATTGAAACACCCATGCAGGATTCGCTCTTTATTCTCTATCTCTATACCGCGGGAATCGCCGTTCTCTTTTTCGCAATCGGAGGGTGGGTCTTT
The DNA here is from genome assembly GCA_016181565.1 of Candidatus Sungiibacteriota bacterium. Lineage (GTDB taxonomy): Bacteria > Patescibacteriota > Minisyncoccia > Sungbacterales > JACQCQ01 > JACOZA01. Next base: position 2,032 of record JACOZA010000096.1, on the reverse strand, counting down.
TTTTATTGGCTCGTGCGGCGCATCCGCATTCAGCGTGCGATGAATCTAGTTCTGCTTTCCGTGCGCCTGCCGACGGCAGTGGCCACCGAAGAAGCGGGCGGTCTTGAACGGCTGCGCGAAAAAATTGGCGTGATGGAGCAGTTCTACTCGGGACTGTCGGTTATCAAGGGCGGGGGATTTTTCAGCGGTTCGCCTTGGATCGCCCTCGAGCTCACCGTTCCGGCGCGAAGCACGGAACTCTCTTTCTATATTGCGGTCCCTCGGCGCTCGGCAGACGCGGTCGAGAAACTGGTGCATGCTTACTATCCCGATGCCGCGGTTGAACGCGTGGTCGACTACAACATCTTCACACCCGATGGGCAGGTCGCTATCTCCCACGCCGCGCTCGCCGCCGGACAGTTGCTGCCCCTTCGCACCTATAAAACACTGGAAGCCGATCCGCTGAAAGTTATCGCGTCGGTATTCACAAAGCTCGATGAGGAGACGGAGGGCGCGGCGCTCCAAGTGGTATTTCGCCCGGCGCCGTCGAAAGTCCGCAAGCGGATCTTGGCCGCAGCCGAGCGTTACCAGAAAGGAGAAAAATCGCCCACGGGCGGCAAGATTTTAAAAGACATCGTGGCCGGCCCCAAGGCTAAGAAACCGGAGGGAGAACCTCGCTGGGTCTCACCCGCGGACGAAGCCCGCGGCAAAGCTCTCCAGGAGAAAGCCGCACGGGCGCTTTTCGATGTGAATCTGCGACTGGTGGCCTCTGCTCCCTCGGGAGAGCGCGCTGATATGATTTTGCAATCGCTCGAGCAGGCGTTCCTGCAATTGAACGAGCCCAATTTAAACAGTTTGCGTTTTGTCCGAGAGAAAAAGAGAATCTTGCCGCACGCCGCTTTTGAATACTCATTCCGTCTGTGGGAAGAAAAACATCTGATGCTGCTCTCGGCCTCGGAGCTGACAAGCATATATCATTTTCCGAACGCGCCGCTTGAAGTTCCGCAAATCGGAAATCTGAAATCCAGAGAATCCGCGCCGCCTCCGGATCTGCCGAAGCAAGGACTGCCCTTGGGCTTTAATGTTTTTCGCGGCATTGAAACACCGGTGCGCCTGGCGCGCGAGGACAGGCGGCGGCATCTTTATATCATTGGCCAGACCGGGACCGGCAAGTCCAATTTTTTAAAGACCATGCTGGCCGAGGATATCAAAGCCGGCGAGGGGCTTTGCGTGATTGACCCGCACGGCGACCTGCCGGAGTACGCCTTGGGACTTATCCCGGATCATCGGATTGACGATGTGATTTATTTCGATCCCGGCGATACCGAGCGCCCCCTGGGGCTCAATATGCTGGAGTACGACGAGCGCTTCCCCGAGCAAAAAACTCTCTTGCTCAATGAGCTCCTGGCGATTTTCGACAAGCTTTTCAATATGTCGATTGCCGGCGGGCCCCAGTTTGAGCAGTATTTCCGGAATGCCGGGCTTTTGGTTATGGAAGATCCGGCCTCCGGCAACACGCTTCTTGAAATCCGGCGGGTATTCGCGGATAAAACTTTCCGGGACTACAAGCTTGAGCGCTGCAGCAACATTCTCGTAAAAATGTTTTGGACGCAGATTGCGGAGCGCGCCGGGGGCGAAGCGGCGCTCGTCAATATGGTGCCCTACGTGACGTCAAAGTTCGACGCTTTCCTTTCGAGCGACATCATGCGCCCGATTATTGCGCAGTCGAAATCCGCGTTCGATTTCCGCCGCGCGATGGACGAAAAGAAAATTCTCCTGATTGACCTCTCCAAAGGGCGTTTGGGCGAGACGAGCTCCGCGCTCCTGGGCCTTATTCTTGTCAGCAAACTCCTGCTGGCCTCGCTTTCGCGCACCAATGTTTCTGAAGAGGAGCGCCATGATTTTTATCTGTACCTTGATGAGTTCCAGAACGTGACTACCAAATCCATTGGCACCATGCTGTCTGAAGCTCGCAAGTACCGCCTAAATCTTACCCTGACGCATCAGTTCATCGGCCAGCTAGAAGAAGAAATTAAGAAAGCGGTCTTCGGGA
>JACOZA010000104.1 GCA_016181565.1 Candidatus Sungiibacteriota bacterium | reverse complement strand
GTTTATCCCGGCTATGTCTTGGTAGAGATGATTGTGACCGATGATTCGTGGTATGTGGTGCGCAACACCCCGCGCGTGACCGGTTTTGTGGGGTCGGGGACCACGCCGACGCCGCTCTCGTCGGAAGAAATGGAAATTCTGCAGAAACGCATGGGTGTGGATGAGCCGAAGTTTAAGATCGATGTTCGTGCGGGGGATGCGGTGAAAATCATCGATGGCCCCTTTAAGGATTTTGACGGCAAGGTCTCGGAAGTTGATGAAGAGAAAGGGAAAATTAAGGTGCTCGTCAATATGTTCGGCCGCTCTACGCCGGTGGAGCTGGATTCGCTGCAGATACGTAAGCTGTAAGTACAAAAAGGTATGCTTCCCAGCACAATTTTTGCGGTCACAATAGAGAAGCGAGGCGCTTCGCCCAAGGAGGAGTGCGCTATTCGCGCGCGCACCTCGCAAGAATTTAAAGAAGGTATTGGATTAGCTGGAAGTTTAATTTTACATAAATCGGCAAAAATTGTGCGGGATGCTCATGTTTGTGGCGAAATTTTCTTCGCCGAAGATGTGATTGGCTCGTAAATTTCGACAAACATGGCAAAAGAAATTAAAACTGTCGTCAAACCTTGGGTCAGCATGGTTTAAATATTGGAGACTTCGTCAAAAAATTTAACGAAGCTACGGCTGATAAAGGCGACGATATCATTCCTGTAGAAATTACGGTTTATGTTGACCGCACCTTTGATTTTGTTTTGAAAACTCCACCCGCTTCGGACTTGCTGCGTAAAGCCGCAGGTATTGAAAAAGGATCGGGCGAGCCCAATAAAACCAAAGTCGGCAAAGTTAGCATGAAAAAGGTCCGCGAGATTGCGGAACGCAAAATGCCAGATTTGAATGCCAACGACGTTGATCAGGCGGCAAAGATTATTGCCGGCACCGCGCGTAGCATGGGAATAGAAGTAGTGGAATAAAAACGGGTTTTTGTAAACTAGACCGAACGTGGGACGCCGTGCTATACAAGTAGCACGGCGTTTTGGTACGCCACCAGTTCACGAACAACTCAGTCTAGGAAACGGAGGGTGTAAAGATGAAGGACAGTATTCTTGGCCCATGGGCTAACCTCGATGAGCGGTTGATCCGCAATCCCGCAGTGCTTCAACGCAAGCTTGATGCATTCCGTGAGCTGAAGGCAAAAATCGGCCTGACTTCTGGAGCGTTCGACATGCTACATATTGGTCATAGCCGGTATCTCGCGTTGGCGCGGCAGGCTTGCGACATTCTTATCGTCGGTGTTGATACCGATGAGAAGATACGGCGTCGCAAGGGACCGAAGCGCCCCATTGTATCCGAGGAAGAACGCTTCGAGATTGTCTGCCACACGCGCTATGCAGACATCGTTGTGCCTAAGGCGGCAGATGAGCCCCAGTGGAATCTGATCAAGATCGTTCAGCCTGACGTCTTGGTGATTTCCGAGCGAGAATATACCAAGCCCGAGGATCGCTCGGAACTAGAAACGGTGGTTGCTGGTTGGGGTGGTAAACTCCACGTCTTGCCCTCGCAAGCCGAGACATCGACCACGGCTCGTTTTCGAACGCTCCTTGTGGAGAATCTCGATGAGGTCGAGGAGCAAGTGCAGATGCTTTTCAAACGGTTGCGCGGTGCGGCTGGAGGGAGCGACTAATGCTTACCTCTGTGCTGGTCGCGTATGTGCCTGTGCTGCACGCGGGTTACCGACGCTTTTTTGAGAAATGTAGTGCAAGCGGTATCCAGTCACTCTATATTCTCGATTCATGCTACATTCGCGAAGTTGAACAACTTCGCAAGGAGGTGCGACAGCTGGAGCCGGTCGATGCGATTAGCGCCGTCGACGCATGGGGGATTTTCCCCGAAGTAGGGCTAGCGGATGCCCCGCGTGTCGAAAGCCTACGGAGTCTCCAAGTCCACGTTGTCATGCCAGACGATGAGGTCTCGCGAGCTTTCGCCAAGAAGTATCTTCTCGGTAACTACGTAACATTCGACGGGAGCATCTTTCTTCGCTGGGATCGCGCGAAGGTTCTGGCGGAGAATCCGGTTACGCCTGACCGCGTGGTGTCGCGTGATGAGTTTGACCGTCACATCATCGCGCGCTGCTTGCAGGAAGCGGAGCACGCGACGGATCTCGGGCGACACGTCGGCGCGGCTATAGTGCGTGATGGTGAAGTCGTCTTGGCCGGTTGTAACACCCAGATGCCTCATGCGTGGACGCCGTACATGGAAGGAGATGCGCGTAGTTTCTTCAAACAAGGTCTCCATGTCGAGCTAACTACTGACGAACACGCTGAAGCGCGTTTGATCGGCGAGGCGGCCCGGCGCGGCATCCCTCTCGAGGGAACCCACCACCTTCCCTTGCCCACCGTGCGCGAAGCTTGTAGCACGAGCGGGATTCTCACGCATCTACTACGCCGAGGGCTATGCAGTGCTCGACGGTGAAAGGATCCTGAAGGATCGGGATGTAGAGATCGTTTTTGTGGAAACAAAGAACCCCGATGTCTGACACAGGTCAGACATCGGGGTGTTTTCTTTTTCAGATTGAATCAGCCAGGAGTCGGTGGTTTCGGCCCCATGGCGAAACGCACACGTTCGTATCCTGGCTTAGTTGTGTCAGGATCGGCGACAACCAGCTGCACGTGGAGGTGATCGACCGTAGCTCCTGTTAGATGCGGCTCGCCGCACCGGATGCCGATGGAGTAAGCTTGAAGTTCATAGTTCTTCCACGCCCAGGTGAGAAGCTCGATGAGCTCTGCTGTTTCAGTTGCCGTTAGCTCATGGAAGAAGCGTAGGTGTCGCTCGGTGATGGCCAGGGCGTGGAGCGTAATAAACTCGTATGGCCAGCGATTAGGGACCAGTACCCAGTGCTTGCCACGCCAGAGTGGCTCGAGTACCTCACCCGCTCGGCGGTTTTCAGGACAGAAGGGGCAGGCCCCTTCGCGCTTAATGCGTTCCATCACCGCGCGCTGCTCATCATGGCGAGCGTACTCGAGGTTGATGAATGTTGCAGGGGCTTGCTTCCGGTCATAGACGAGGAAGGTGCTTGCGAACTCGTTTTCGGCATCGGAAGGCCACTCACCCAAGAAAGTACATTGCCACTCATCTTCCTTCAATCGAGCAAATAGCGCATCTCCTTCGGGGTTCGCATGGACTCGGGTGAGATACAGCCGCTCGGCGAGAGGGAGCGCAGTCTGATAAAGCTCTGCGCCCCCAGCGATGAAGACTTCCTCGTCGCTTTGGGCTCTAGCCAGTGCTTCTTGGAGACTGTATGCTACTTCACATTCACAGGCGAAGTGGTGATCTCGGGTGACGACAATGGTTCGCCGTCCCTCAAGAGGATGTCCGAGTCGCTTCACGATCGACTGGTACGTTCTCCGGCCCACGATAACGGTGTGCTTCATCGTGAGTTCGCGGAACCTGCGGAGATCCGATTTCAGGCGCCACGGTAGATATCCGTTTCTTCCGATGATGCCGTTATCGGCAACTGCCGCGATAAGGGAGATTTTCATACTGGTGTCTTAATCCTCCGTCGCCGTAGCTGCGGCTTGTATTCCGTGACATTGAAATGCTCTGCCCGGAAGTCGAAGATGTTGCTGACTTTCGGGTCGAGTGTGACAGTAGGGAATCGTTGCGGCGCAGTCGCGAGCATTTCCTCGACGTCCTTCGTCTGATCGTTCTCACCGCCGATGTAGATGTGCGTGTCGGAAGTCGTGAAGACCAACTCCTTCGCGTTGTAACCAGTGACTTGCGCTAGCATCAGTGTCAGAGCTGCGTACTGGATCAGGTTGAAGACAAGGCCGACTGGCGCATCTGCTGAGCGCTGGAAGTGATGCAATGACAGTGTCTTCTCGCGGGGATTCACCATCACGTGCACGAGACCGTGGCAAGGAACAACCGTGACTTTCTGTTGCTTGCCCTTGCCGCGCCCCAAGTATTGAGGAATGAATGGTGTCAGGATGTGTGTTCGCAGTTCGGGCATCTCGGCGATTTGCTCAACGAGATGCTGGACCTGGTTGAATGTCCCTCCGTCGGCTGTCGGAAAGTCATGGAATGCCGCTCCATACGAACCGGGGCCGATGTCCCCAGT
>JACOZA010000095.1 GCA_016181565.1 Candidatus Sungiibacteriota bacterium | reverse complement strand
CCAATTCTAACCAAAAAGAAAAGAGCCCCGCCCGCTGTGCTTCAACGGACGAGGCGTCTTCTCCTCACTCTGATGAGGATTAGCTGTTTTGCCGGCCGCCCTTCGGTCGACGTTTTAGGTGAAGACCAACGGTCTCTCCCATTCCAGACCGTGTTGTTTTGTCTCCTGGTAACTCCTAGGGGAAGATCGTACCACTGAACTCCGTCGAGCGCCGGCTGTCTCCCGGGAAATACTACGTGGGGGCCGGCGTTTACGCCCTCGCCCCAGTCGTAGTAGGGGCCGGCTGGGATAGCCAGCCCGCAGTATTCTTCAAACGGGCAGTACCGACACAGGTCACGGTAGCTTTGGGGCCAAGCAGACACGTTATGCAGTTGAGAGACCTTAACCAGCCTCGCCGTGACCGCATGCCACTTTTTTGCCGCCGGATCAAAACGCCTGACGGTCCGGGACTTATTTCCGTAATACGACGCGCATAGAGTCCGCGAAAGATTCCAGAGACCGTTATGCACGTCAAACGGGTCCAGTTCGTGTCGGATGAGAAACTCGTAAGACCAAGCAATAACCTGATTCACGAGCCCCTCGTGGATGTGGACCGCGGGATATTTCCATAGCGCTCTGGGCCGGCGGCGCGCCATGATCTTCGGATCGCCTGGTCCGAGGCGCCTCCAAGTCACGCCTAGGATTCTAAGCTGGAGCAACACTCGCAAGACGTGAAAGTCCACAACTAGCGGGGTCCTGAAGCGGCGTACCAGCTGAAACTCAATTAGCCAGAACGCAAGTAGCGAGAAGATCTTTCTCCTCATGCCGTAGAAGCCGATGCGCTTGTCTTCGGGCTTTTTCTGTGAGCCGCGGTCAATCAGGAGAAAGTACTCTTCGAATGTTCTCGACTCGGCGAACAGATTCCGAATATCGCCTCCCCAGTACTGGTCGAGCGCCATCGCATTCAGCCGCCAATGGCGCGCGAACTCTTTCAGTTTGTAAGAGAGGGATCCGGCGCGAGTTTCCCCATTCAGTTGCGGATAAAACTCTACAGCGACGCCGATTATAGCTCTCCTTATTTCGGCTGCGTGAAGCAATGCGACGTGTTTCGGGTCAAAGAGGTCAGGCCGCCTGTCCCAAACTGCGCGAGTAAGCCGGATTGAATCGTCGCTATTCAGTCCGCCGCGCTGCGAGAGCGAAAGAAAGAAGAACCAGTTCGCCAGGTCACGCCCGCCAATTGCTATCAAAGATGGCGGCGTGTAAACATGCTGCGGCTGGATTTGCTGAAGACCGAAGTTATATCCTACGCCCTTGCGGTAACGCTCGCCGGCTTCAGCGAAGATGATCCGCGCCCGCTCTTCATCAAACCAGACACTTCTTGAGTAGAATGTTCCGATTTGGAGTTGGTGCGGGCGCGGCAGGGCCGCGCCGCGCCGATTATCGCGCCTTGCGGCCATGCCAATCTCCCCCTTTCGCCTAGCCGTTAACGCCGGGTTCGTCAATGCCCTCCGTGATTGAGTTTACGACCCAATCCGGTGCTTCCGTCGAGCCGGAGCTTCTGTAAACTGCAGTGGCCGGTATCTCCTCTTCGACTTCGGCCCGCCGGCCTTTCACCCGACGTTGCTTCTCTCGTTTCGCCTTTAATATCTCAGGGTCTGGTGATTTTACGCCCCGAAGCTCTCTCCAGCGCGGGTTCTTCAATCGAACCAGGTAAGACCACCCGTCATTAACTCGACGCTCGCAAGTTACGGGCAATCCATGAACGTCCTCCTGAACGTCCCAATGTGCGCTCCGTGCTGGTAATACAATGAAACTTTCTGAGAGACGGAAGGTGCCCTGCAGTCTTTGAGTCAACCCAGATACCGCCAGATGATAGTCATGCGGAGGAATTATTCCTGTCTCCGCCAGGAACTCTAAGAAGGCGGTTCCGCGTTGATATTGAGTTTCTTGCGATTGCAGTCTCCAGGCCAGGTCGCTAAGAACAAAGGGACGCAGGTATCCACGCGCTCGACTGGGATCCCTAAACCAGGGTGCAAGTTCCTCGTGCCAGCTTTGCGGGTATCCGTTCTGCATAGGCACGAGACGATGCTTGCGTATCTGATGCGCCAGATGATGTAACCGCCATTCGAGTATTGTGCTCAGCCGCTCAAGCTCTTCCAGTAATCTCTGTAGATTGCGGTCACGGTCAGCAATGGAAATTGTGAGACCGTAGTTGAAGCGTTCCTTCTGTTTCTCGGGCAGCCAAGGCTTTTTCTCTAACCCCTGCCAAGCCAGTTTATCAAGCAGTTCCATGAACCTTGCGAATACTCCCCTAATCTGCTCGATACTAAGGCCCGGCCGATACTCGCGGGGCGGCAAATTGTGGATCTTGTGATTGGAACGATATGGGTGACCATTGCCAATCCCAATCTCGGCAAGCGGATGGTCGCTTGAGGCTACCCGCCACATGAAAGCCACAAGTTTTAGAGGTGCTTTAATCCCCAGAGGATGAATGTGGATTGGCTCGACCAGCGCACCCGCCTGGTCGATGACCAGCGAGGCAACCGCGTGCCGCCGCATGATCGTAACAAGATCGAGTGACATGGTCGCGCCCCCTTTCTTTGGATCTAAAATTGTCAGTGAACCACGACCTATTGATAGCACGCTAAAGACGTCGTTGGCAACGCGTCGCTTAGGCGCGCCAGCAGTTGCGGAAATCGGCTCTTTTTGGTAGAATCTCCGAGTATTGGGGACTATGGAATCGGAAGCTAAACGCTACGAAATCAGCTATCTCGTTTCACCGAACGTCGCCGAGGACGACGTTGTTCGCGTCGCCGGAATTGTGACGCGCGTAATAGAAGAGGCGAAAGGCGTTGTCGGGCACATTAACGAGCCGAAGAAACGCCGGCTCGCCTATCCCATGTATAAGCACCGATTCGCCTATTTCGGCTATACGACTTTCCAAATTAGCCCGTCCCAAATCGCCGAAATTCCTCAAAAGCTTCGCTTCGAAAAAGAAATTATCCGGCATCTAATTGTTGACGAGGTCGTTATCCCGCCGAGGCAGTTTGCTTTCCGTGCCTCGTGGCAGCCGACGGAAGCCGGGATAAGCACGAAACGCGAGACCCCCCGACGCGAAGAAAGGCCGGCGCCCTCCGCCGAAGAACGCGCCAAGGCGATTGAGCACATTGATAAGCGGCTGGATGAAATTTTAGGAACTCCCGGAGAACAATAATTATGAATTTGAATAAAGTGATGATTTTAGGAAACTTGACGCGCGACCCCGAGCTGCGCCAAACTCCGGCGGGACAGCCGGTCTGCACGTTTGACGTCGCGACGAATCGTGTGTGGCTTTCTCCTTCAGGTGAAAAAAACCAAAAAACCGAATTTCATCGAATAGTCGCCTGGGGACGGCTGGCGGAGATTTGCGGTCAATACCTAGCTAAGGGCCGACTGGTGTTCGTTGAGGGAAGAGTCGAGACGCGAAGCTGGCAAGACAAAGAAAGCGGCGCCAAACGCTATCGTACCGAAATCATCGCCGAAAGCATGCAAATGGGTCCGCGCACCAGCGCGAGCGGAGGAGCCGCGGAGCCATCAAGTCCTCCAACCTCAAATGAACCGGCGACAATTGAATACCCGACCGAGACAGCCGATATCGAAGTGAAAGATATTCCCTTCTAGCTTGGTTAAGCGTCAACTCCGATTGCAGCTTATGAGACGAACCACGACAACTCAAGAAAAGCAGTGCTTTTTCTGCACCGCGAATATTAAAGTGATAGATTATAAAGACGGCGAGCTCTTGCGTAAATCCTTAAATCCGCAAGGAAAGATTGCCGGGCGCAGACGCTCTGGCGTCTGTGCCTACCATCAGCGGTTATTGGCAGCAGCCATAAAACGCGCACGGTTTCTTGCGTTAATCCCCTTCACCACAAGATAGGCGCGGATCTAGTCCGCCGTCACTGGCGGCGCTTGTTCTTTCAGCGCTTTTTTAATTTCCGACTCGGCTTCGTTGCGAATTTTTGTGTTCTCTTTCAGAAAAGTACGAGCCGAGTCAAAGCCTTGACCAAGTTTTGCGGTGCCATAGGAAAAAGAGGCTCCCGATTTCTTAATGATGCCGTACTTAAGTCCGAGGTTCAAAATTTCGCCGTCGCGCGCAATGCCTTCGTTGTAAAAAATATCAAATTCCGCCGTACGAAAAGGCGGAGCCACTTTATTTTTCACTATCTTCGCTTTTACGCGGTTGCCGATAATTTCCTCCCCTCTTTTGATTTGCGCAGCTCTTCGCACCTCAATGCGCACCGATGAATAAAATTTAAGCGCTTTGCCGCCGGGCGTAGTTTCGGGATTCCCGAACATAATTCCGATTTGCATCCGTATCTGGTTGATGAAAACAATGGTGGTATTGCTCCGCGCCACAATCGCGGTGAGTTTGCGCAGGGCATGAGACATCAAACGGGCTTGCAGCCCCATATGCTGCTGACCCATCTCGCCTTCGATCTCGGCGCGCGGAGTGAGCGCCGCCACTGAATCCACGAGGATCAAATCCACCGCGCCGGAACGAACGAGCGATTCCACTATTTCCAGCGCCTGCTCGCCGGTGTCCGGCTGTGAAATAAGCAAGTCATTGATTTTTACGCCAATCCGTTTGGCGTATTCTGGATCCAGCGCATGCTCGGCGTCCACAAACGCGGCAGTCCCGCCCTTTCTCTGCGCTTCTGCGGCAATATGAAGCGCTAGGGTTGTTTTGCCCGATGATTCTGGACCAAAAACTTCGATGATTCTGCCTCGCGGTACGCCCCAGACCCCAAGTGCCGCATCAAGCGCCAGTGACCCGGTAGGAATCGCGTCAACGTCTACTTTATGCGCTTCTCCCAGCTTCATAATTGAGCCTTCACCATACTTAGCTTGGATTTCCCGCACCGTATGCTCAAGGGCCTTTGACTTGTCCTGTTTAGAATCAGATGGGTGTTTGGGCATATAAAATCAGAATTACAGCGAAGAATAAATCCCGTTACATCCGCACTAAAGCGCGGAGTTTTCCATTTTCTAACGGGATAGAACCAGAGTTGTTCTCGGATGTAACAGGATAAACTACATATGTCTCGCGGTATGCGGATTTGCCGCGAGCATTAGTCGCCTCTATCTCAATTCTATTGACTCCTTCGGTCAGATACAAGCGTTCACGAAAACCATTATCCTTAATATTCATAGGCCGATGATTGATTGAAAGCTTCACATCGTTAGCGACATTGCCCCAGAAGTCAACAAAGGGCTCATGCACGATGAGATACTCTTCGCGGGGGTGAAAAACCGCAAAATCCGGCCCACGCACCAGAAACAAAAACTGATATACAATGTAGACGCCGATTATAAGTCCCGCCAGACTTGCTGTAAGAATGAAGCTATGCTTTTCGTAAAGCGCGCCAAACGCATCTCGAAGGTGACGAGGCGCGAAAACCGTTCGCGCTTCTCCCAGCGCATATATCTCCCAGCCGCGCTCGAGCGCTTCGCGGAATGACGCGTCTAGAATCCCCAGGAAGTGCGCATACCGTTCGCCATGACGCAGCGCATATATCAGAGAGCCGATGAACTTATAATCTTCCGCTTCGAGCGCTCCGAGTATTACGAGCGGAATGCCAGCCGTAGCCGAAACGAACTCTAAGGTATACTGTCGTTTCATTCGCGCATTTTTTAAGCGTTCTCCAATGCCTTCGTGCATATAGCTTGTAATTATTCGCCTAAGTTTCCTCTTCGGATTCGGGGTCCGCATTTACTTGATTCTCGCGCCCTGCTAAGATCTCACGCGGTTTGGCTCCCGACCCGGGTCCAATAATTCCGTTCTCTTCAAGAATATCAAGTAATCGCGCCGCACGCGCGTAACCGACCTTCAGTCGGCGCTGTAACAATGAAGCCGAAGCTTTACCCGACTCAGTCACGACTCGTCTGGCCGACTCATAGAGCGGATCATTAAAATCGCCGTCAACATCAGCAAAAAGTCCATTCTTTTCCAAGTCATGTCTTGGTTCCGTAATGGCCTGATCGTAAATCGGAGCTTCTTCCTCGCGCTTTAAGAATTCTACCACTTTGCGGATCTCTGGTTCAGAAAGGAAAGCGCCTTGGATGCGTCGGGGTTTGGCTGTGTCTCCCGCCAAAAAGAGCATATCGCCGTTACCTAAAAGTTTTTCTGCTCCCGCCATATCCAGAATCGTCCGGGAGTCAATTTGCGACCCGGTTTGGAACGCGATGCGGGCGGTGATATTTGCCTTAATGAGGCCGGTAATGACTTCTACAGACGGGCGTTGCGTAGTGAGAATAAGATGAATCCCGACGGCGCGCGCCATCTGGGCGAGGCGTACAATTGACCCCTCAACTTCGCGGGGGAATGCGACCATGAGATCAGCCAGCTCATCAATAATAACTACCAGGTACGGCAAGGGTTCTTCCTCTCTGTTCTTGCCGCTGCTTAGTTTGACATTGTAGCTTAAGAGGTCCCGCGCGCCCGCTGCTGCTAAAAGTTCATAGCGCCGCTCCATTTCACGCACTGCCCAGCGGAGCGCCTGTATGGTCTTCCGAGAGTCAGTGATGACCGGCGCCATAAGATGCGGAATGCCGTTATACGTGGAAAGTTCAACGCGCTTCGGATCAATCATAATAAAACGAAGTACCTCGGGCGGATTGCGGTAGAGATATGAAGTAATAATTGAATGCATAGAGACCGACTTGCCGGACCCGGTTGATCCAGCAATCAAAAGGTGAGGCATTCGTGCCAAGTCGGCATACACCGGTGACCCCGTGACGTCGCGTCCAAGAGTAAAAAGCAACGGCGCGGGGTTATCCTGATACTGGCGCTCTTCCAAAAGATTGCGGAGCCCAACCAGCGCAATTGAGCGGTTAGGCACTTCAAGCCCCACCAGCGACTTGCCGGGGATGGGCGCTTCGACTCGAATCGGATGAGCCGCGAGCGCCAGCGCTAAGTCATTTTGAAGCGCGACAATGCGCGAGAGTTTAACTCCTTCCGCAGGTTTTAAGGTGTACTGCGTGACCGTCGGGCCGATCGAAACTTCGGCCATTTCGACATCAATGCCAAAATTCTGCAGCGTACGCTGGATGATATTGGCATTGGCTTTAATATCTCCGGAAGAAGGCGTGCCTTTGTCATCATTCAGAAGATCTAAGGGCGGCCGCTTATAAGCGTATTTAGGCAAGCGTTTGGCAACCGGGAAGTCATCGTCCAGCTTCACTGGGGCGGGAGATCTTGCTGCTTCTTCTTTGGACAAAATTGCGCTCTTAGTTGATCCAGCAATTTGTCTTAAAGTGTCAGCGATATTTACTACCACCGTCTCTTCTTTTTCCGTCACCTCGTCTCCTTCGGAATCTTCCTCATCGCCGCGCATCGCAAAAAGTGGAATATTAAAAATAATGAGCAGTGCTACAATATCAACGGCCGCAAGAACTACCAAACTCGCCCAGAAGTCCAGGATCATCTTAAGAGGATAACTGATGGCGTATCCCGTGTATCCTCCGGTCCTGTCTCCCCAGATAAGTTCAACCATGCCCAGAGAAACGACCAAGAAGAGCCCCGAACCAATGAGCGTCGAGAGATAGAGGCGCTCGCGAAGCGAAAGGAGGAACGACACCCCGCCGAGTACAAATGCCGCGGTCGCCAAAAAATATCCCCTGCCGAGCAGGAGATCGAGAACATAGTAAATATACCAGCCCAGCGCCCCAGCTTGACCGGCATAGGCCAGCAGAGTAATAGCTGCCCCAAGAAAAAAAATCAACGCTAAAACGCTTTTTTTTGTTTCAGGCGAGAGATCGTCGTGCCACTTTCTGCGCTTCGGTTGCTCTATATTTTTTCCTGCGCTATTCTTAGATTTCTTTTTTTTCGGCATAAAGAGAAATCACGCGGCTTCAATAACTGCGTTCAGATACCTACAGTGTACCACTTCAAATGGCCCTCCAAAAGAGAAATTGGCCACCGTCAAGTATAACTCGACGCGGCAGAGGGGCGGGTTCCTGATTTAATTCTTTTCTCCTAATTGAGAATTAATTCTTTCCCGACTTCGGCCTCTTTTCGAGAACGTTTCAAATTTCTATGGTACCCGGTTCCGGCCGGAATCAGACGCCCGATAATGACATTCTCTTTAAGTCCGCGAAGCGTATCTTTCTTGCCCTCCACTGCCGCGTTAATCAACACGCGAGTGGTCTCCTGGAAGGACGCTGCCGACAAGAAACTCTCCGTTGTCAGCGCAACTTTCGTAATACCCAAGAGTAACTGTACCGCCGCCGCTGGCTGCTTTTTCATTTTTTCCGCTCGAAGATTCTCGGATCGGAAACGTGATTTTTCGACAATTTCTCCGATGGTGAAGCCCGTATCGCCCGGGGCTTTAATGCGGACGCGCGAGAACATCTGGCGGACAATCACTTCGATATGTTTGTCATGGATCGGCGCGCCTTGCAAGGAATAGATTTTCTGTATTTCTTTTAAGATGTAATTCTGCGTCACGGCTGAGCCGGCGTATTTAAAGAGTTCCTTCAAGTCCGCGTGCCCTTCAGTCAAAATGTCACCGCGTTTAATTGTCTGCCCTTTTTGCACCAAGAGGCTTACATTTGACGGAGCGCGAAACTCTTTCGTATCTTGCAGAATATTCTTGCTTTTCTTTTTTGATTTCTTCTTATCCCAATCTTCATCCGGCACAATAGCAATTCGGATTACTCGTTCGCGGCTGACTTCGGCAATATCTTCGGCAATTCCCGAAACGTCAGATACTATAGCTCGACCATGCGGCGGTCG
>JACOZA010000106.1 GCA_016181565.1 Candidatus Sungiibacteriota bacterium | reverse complement strand
ACGCCCCTCCCTTTAGTGGGAAGGAAGGAAAATCTATGAAGCTAATGGGAGCCCCCCGGCTTTACCCCGTTAGACAGTCTGTCTAACGGGGCGAGGGCCGGGTTGTAACGGGGTTCGCGTTTCGGCGCGCAAATGGTGCCATTTGAATTTCTAGTCGAAGGTCTTTACTTGCTTTGCGGGTGATTTTGTGAATGCTAAAGCGCCAATGGCAAGCAGCAATAGCAAGAAACGTTGTTGTAACGACCCAATCCTCTTCATAAACTTAAACTTTCATACGCACATACGTATGGCCTACTACTCATATTATACTCATTTATTTGCGACCGCGCATATATGAGCTTAGGCGTGAGTGAGCGAGGGGGATGAAGAATGAGCCACACTGTCCAGGCTCGTTTTTTCGTCTGTACCAATAGACTGGTCTATTGGTACAGATAGGATTTTTATTGACCTTTCGGGGTTCATTTTCTATAAACTAATTTCAAAAAATGTCATACACCCTCATTTTAGCTAGAAGGTGTTGCAAAGCTACTGGGCTGTTACGTTGGCATTGACAGATAATAGCAACTATGCTACTTCTTTACTCGTTGAGATTGGTCAACCCTGCCTACCGGCAGGCAGGTCTGTCACAAAGGCAGGAGTACAACGTTTTTATTAGGTAAGCAGTCCCTCGGCAATTCAAATGGGGTCCGAAAGGAGAGGAGACCAATGCCCACCCAGTGCGACAAGCTCCAGGTCCACACCATCCACCCGGCGGAGATCGACGGCGATGCTGTCTGGGACGGTGCGTTCGGCACCTGCGAAAGCGAAACCGCTGCCGGATTCATCCTCCAATATGCCCGGATGACCGGCGGATGGACGCCGTTCACGGCACGGGGATTGAAGCGCCACGCGGAAGAAAGCAACGCGAAAGTGCCTTACTCGCTGGTGTCGGGCTTGACCGATCTCACCCAGCGGGGCTTTCTCGAGCTCGATGAGGGTTACTTCCGTGTCAACAGCGCGTTCATCGAGCGGCTCTGCCGTTAGCCGCGATCTCCGCGCCCACTTCTCTCACGCATACGCGGTAAGCGGCAGGGGATGACCCCCGCGCCAGGCCGGCGTGCATTCGCACGCCGGCCTTCAATATATCTAGGGTACCGTATCCAAGGTACCGAATTCATAAAAACTATATTTAACGCACCTTACTCCACCAAAACTTAATCTTATCCCATATCTTCTTTTTCGAAGACTTTTCAGGATTCTTTACCAAAGAACCAACGGAGGCTGTCTGGGTGCTCGTTGTCGCTATTTTTTGGTTCTCCTCTTGTTTAGAAGCTTCTTGCTTAACTGCTTTCTTAGGTTCAGAGATTTTCTTTGTGGATGGCTGAACTACTGGCTTTGTTGGCGTTGGTTCTATTTTTGGAATAGCGGGGGGTAGCACTGGCTTATCGGGTGTGGAGTACGATGGGGCAGAATAGGAAGGATAAGAGTAATTGAGCCAAGGTTCAGTCCATCCTGTGCCGTCATCGTCCCTATGGCTTCGAATGGGGTCTTCGGGTTGCGGTAAACCTTTTGAAGCGTGGCAATGATATTCTCCATACGAAAGACCCCAACTGGAGCAGTTAGTTCGGCATGTGTGGCAACCCGATGAATCCGTACCGCCAGGATGAGCAAAAACAAAAATAGGTACAGCTAAAGCAGCCAATACCAAAATCGCAACAGAGATCGGAATTTCTTTGGGCTTTTCTACCATCGATAGGGGCTTCTTGACCCTCGCTTCCCCGTATATGGGGTGGTTGAACGTATGTCCCGCTACTTCGGTAATAGCCTCTAACTCTTGATGCGGCTTCGACACTGAGAGCTACAGCACCCATTAAGAGAGCAAGAAAAATGCCAAGGACTAAGCCTTTAGCTAAACTTTTCATTGGCTTTGGTATAGCATAAAACGCCGCTGAACAGTAGAGTCTGCGAAGTATTGACTTTTTCTAAGAATATGCTAAATATAGAAAGCTGGTTTATACGTTATTTATTAAGGAGCTTATACACCGCATTTAGGGCGAGGGAGCGCTTATATGCCTGAAAGTATCACTATAAACCATAGAAGAATCGCTGTTGTCGGCCTCGGATACGTTGGCCTGCCTTTGGCGTTGCTGGCCGACAGGAAGGGATATAGGGTTATCGGCTTGGACGTGAATGAGGAAAAAATAAACCTGCTCAAAAAGCGCATTCCTCCTTTCGCCGACGAAGAAATTTCGAAACACATCAAAAATGCTTCGCTGGAGGCGACGAGCGACTTCAGCAAAATAAAAGAAGCTTCCACTATCGTCATCTGCGTCCCGACGCCGGTGTACGAAAACAACCTGCCGAATCTTGAACCGATTGAAAACGCCTGCAACAACATTGCTCCGCATCTTCAAAAGGGGCATCTCGTAATTCTGGAGTCAACGGTCAACCCCGGAGTTTCGGAAAACGTTGTCCTGCCTATCCTTGAGAAAGGATCGGGTTTGAAAGGCGGCAAGGATTTTCATCTGGCGCATTGCCCGGAACGGATAGACCCAGGAAACAAGAAATGGAATGTTGAGAATATCCCGCGCGTGGTGGGGGGCCTCGGTGATATTGGCCTCGAGAAAGCCGTTGCGTTCTACCGCTCGATTCTCTCCGCAGAGGTAAAGCCGATGGGCTCGCTCAAAGAGGCCGAGGCGGTGAAGGTTGTCGAGAATTCATTCCGCGACATCAACATCGCATTCGTGAACGAGCTTGCCATGTCCTTCTCTCGGCTCGGCATTGACGTGAAGAACGTTCTCGACGGCGCGGCGACCAAGCCCTTCGGCTTCATGCCCTTCTATCCCGGCTGCGGCGTCGGCGGACACTGCATTCCGGTTGATCCCTACTATCTGATCGAGTATGCCGCGAAGAACGGCTTCAGCCACGATTTCCCGAAACTGGCCCGCCGCATAAACCGCCACATGCCGGAGTTCACCGCCGAGCAGGCAGTACGGGGGCTGGAAGAGAAGGGAATCAAAATAAACGGCGCGAAAATTGCGGTACTGGGCCTTGCCTACAAGCCGGAAATCGGCGATTGCAGGGAAAGCCCGTCTTTTGAAATTATCAAGCAATTGCAAAAATGCGGGGCTGACGTTGCTTCATTTGACCCCTTCGTACCTGATCGGTCGTCAGCCAAAACTTTGGGCGAAGCCGTCAAGGGTGCGGCGGCAGTTGTCATTGCG
>JACOZA010000094.1 GCA_016181565.1 Candidatus Sungiibacteriota bacterium | reverse complement strand
TACTGAGCGAAGTCGAAGTGAGCCGCACCGCTGACAATTTCAAGCATGCCCCGTAGTGAACGCAGAGCGTTCTACTACTGGGGTTTTTCTAATGAGTTAATAATAACTCATTCCAGTAAATTTTTCAATGAAAAATGATCGGAAAATTTACTGCTTTAGCGGCAAATTCTTTGAAAAAAGGGTGTGCGCAGATTGCTCCACGCACACCCCTTGGTGTTGATGTACTGCTAATGATCAGACGGCAGCGGCTTCGCGCTCCTTTCGCCCGAGAAGAGCACAGTTGCCGATGCGACCCGCACGGGTGGTGCCCTTCGCCAGTCGGTCGAGGAGCTCGCGCGCTGTCGGACCACTGAACTTCTCGCACTGAAAGCCGCTTGGACTCCACGAGAGAAAAATGCAGTAGTCGCGCTTGCCGATCTTGCAGACCGTCTCCTCGATACCATTCGGCACCTCGCAGGAGTCGCCATTCCCCACGAAGTAGACGCCGAAGACCTTCTCGGACGCGTCGGCGGTGAACTTTATCTGCTTGCCGTCCTCGATTTCGATCTCCACCAGCCGACCCGAGAGCCATACGAGGGTGCTGTCGAGGTAGGCATGGACATTGGACGCCCCGAAGCCCTCCGGCTTCTTGAGAAGGACATACTTGCCCGGAACGTACTTGAACTGAAGCTCCGAGGCCTCGTCCGCCGCCAGCGTGTAGCCGTCACGCGCCTCTTTGTGGCTAGCACGCTTGCCGTTGAGATATGTGAGGAACCCGTCGATAATCGGCCAGAGGTCGATCTCGCCGTCGTCCGTCACCAGCTTCCACGGCAGGTTGAACCACCCCATGTACAACAATCTTCCCTTGAGTTTCTGCATCGCTTATCCCCCCTTTTTTTCTGATGGACTTTCAACTGGAAGATGGTAGAAACTCCACCTCCCTAACCACAACGAGTATGTCATTATTTTATCAAATATGTCAAGCTCAACAAAAAATCAGCATCTCTGCTGTTTTAACGTCTCAAATTCTGTGGATTTTATGATTAAAAATTTTTCCGTCCCCCAAACAAAACCGCTAATTCGTTTTTCTTGTCCGCCGAAGCCTTGGCGTAGGCAGAGCCCCTAAAATACAATACCAAATGGCCGCCGATCCGCCAGCTGGCGGAGAGGCGGCTTCCTCGCGCCGCCGGCATAGCCTTTGGCGACGCACGGCTGGCTTGCGCTTTTCTAAAGTGTGCAGAATACTTAAGATAGTTCGAACCGCTTTCGTTCCGGTAAAACCGTGAACGAGGAAGTTCCCCCGCGAAAAAATAAAGGCAACGGTAACCGATTCGGACAAGGATATCACCTATGACCCGGAACGGAAGCCAGCTATTTCAAACCTACTCGTGATATTCTCGGAGTTTTCAGGGAAACCGATCCGGGAGCTTGAACGAGCATACGCAGGCAAGGGGTATGCCGAGTTCAAACGCGATCTTGCCGAAGCTGTCGTTGCCGGACTTACACCTCTACAAAAGACGCAGAAGGGACTCGTGAAGAACGAATCATTGGTTTTGAGGATCCTCCAGCAAGGCGGTAAGAAGGCAACGGCAATCGCCAATAAAACCCTTACCGAAGTCAAACAGAAAATCGGTTTTCTGCGGACTTGAAACTCAAGAAAATACTGGCTACTGCATAGGCAGGTCGGGAAAAAGGATGTTGTGCAACCCACTATTGGTCTAATTCGTGCGAATAGCTGAATAAGCCATAAGCCAGAGGTTATGCAGGAAAAATCTATGAAAAGAGTGCAATCCTTTTTTGTCCTTTGTTCTTTGGTTCTACTCATACCCTTCTTTGCATTTTCTTATGGAGCCGAGGGAGGGCAAACCGCTACGATCACCGGCCGGGTGATGATCCTCCACCAGGATGATTTTGTAACAGAAGGCAAGAGAGAATTCATCCTCGTGGAACAATCTTCCGATGGTTCTCCTAAAAACGCGCAACGAGAATTCCGATTGCATTTTACTGGTGAGCCCCCCGCAGATCTTCAGAGCGGTGCATTCGTAACAATCAGGGGAACAGTGCAGGGAGAAAAGTTGCTAGTATCTCGCGTCGAGCAAAGTATCGAAGCCGTTACCCCTTCTCCCGAAGAGCTTGCCGCCGTGATCGAAGATCGAAGGACGATCATTCTGGGGGCAAACTTTCTGGATAAGAACCTCCCCTTTACCATGGCATCGATCTATGGAACCGTGTTTTCAAATGCGAATTCAGTCAGCAACCTTTACCAGGAAACCGCCTTTGGCAATATCACCTTTTCGGGTGAAGTGCATGGACCATACACCATCAATTTTAAGAGCGCCTCCACGAGGTACCTTGCGTGGCAGAAGGCGCTTGACCAGGCTGCCGCAGCCGAGGGCATTGATCTAAGTCCCTTTTTGCACCGTGTGTATGTGTTCCCGTATGCTCCTAATTTAGGTTGGGTTGGATCGGCGACTGTCGGTGGGGCTCCCGGGATTGCTCTGATTAACGGAACCGGAAATCCCGTGGTTTACTCTCACGAATTGGGACATAACCTGGGAATGGCACACGCCGGTAGTGTCGTGGATGGTCAATATCGTGAATATGGTGATTATTCCGATGTGATGGGAGGATCGGGGCCGATGCGCCAGGTGAACGGTCCCCACAAAGTTCAAATGGGTTGGCTACCTCCGGAGAACATCCAGACCGTGACCCAAAATGGTATTTTTAGCATTGCCCCCTTGGAAACAGTCAGTCCCTACACACAGGTGGTGAAAATTCCCATTTTAGGGACGGCGAGCTACTCCTACTATTCCTACCGCAGGCCATTGGGTTTTGACGTCAATATAGGAGCAAGTTATCTCGATCGAACCAGTGTTCATACTTGGCCTGGCGTTTGGAGCACCTGGCTGGTAGGCCTGTTGGAGGATAACCAAAGTTTCTACATCAACGGCGTTACGGTAACCCAATTAAGTCACGACGATAACTTTTCAACCATTTCAGTCGACTTTGTAATCGATACCACTCCTCCTACCGTTGCGATTACTAGCCCCCCAGACGGCAAAATCTTTACCTCACCCCAATCCGTTACCATCACTGCCGATGCCTGGGATAATGTGGTGGTCACCAAGGTGGAATTCTACGATAACGGTGTCTTGCAGGCCACGGACGACTACGCCCCCTACACCTATAATTGGTTTGTTAGCCATATGCCTAACGGCACCCATGTATGGACCGCCAAAGCCTACGATCACGAAAACCGCAGTACCTCCTCCAGTGAGGTCAATCTTATAGTGAACCTTCCGCCTACGCCCCCCATCGCATATAACCAAAACCACATTACCGTCAAAAATACAGCCGAAACGATTACCTTGACCGGCTGGGATGTGAATGCCGACCCTCTGACTTTTAGCGTGGTTACACCGCCCTCTCGTGGAATACTTAGCGGGACGGCACCCAATGTAACCTATATGCCGGGGGCTGATTATGTGGGAGAAGACAGCTTTACCTACAAAGCGAACGACGGAAATTTGGACAGCAACATTGGGACTATCTCGATCAGTGTTCATGAAGAAAATACCGCGCCCACGGCAGATGCTGGCCATGATTGGTGGGTTAAAAGCAGTGAACTGGTAACCATGATCGGTGATGGTTCCTCCGACCCGGAAGATGATGCTCTATTGTATAGTTGGAAACAAACATCCGGGCCCGCGGTAACGCTCTTGGACCCCAAAACCGCAGCAGCTTCCTTTGTCGCCCCCGCGGTGTTGGAAGAGACTACTTTGACTTTTCGGCTCAAAGTAACGGATCTCTTTGGTTTATCCGATAGCGACGGTGTGAAAGTCACCGTAAGACCCTAGTCTCCTTTCTCCCCTCTTCCGGTAAGAGGTAATGATTGAAGAAAGGATGTTGTACACCAACATGAAAGGTCTGTCGTGGCTCGAACCAGCTCGTGAGTTTGTTTTATCCTTAAATCAAGCCGCGAAACTACTTGAATCCGAAAACAAGACAGAAATGACAACATTTCTTAAAAATATCGGCTCGAACTGCATTTTACAGAATCGCCAACTGATTTTTTTGCCCAAAATTCAATACGAATTGGCCGCCGAGCCCCGCACCAGAACAAGCTCGGTGCGGGATAAACTCCGCGAGGCGGTTTCCTCTGGCTTGCCTTTTTCTAAAGTGTCCCCCCACTAAGAATCGAACCTTCAGCTGATGGGCAACTGCTTTCCGCCTGAGGCGGATCGTCCTCTGGCTGAAAAAGGAAGTTTCAGGCAGAGAAATCCCTTTCGTCCCCCCACTAGGAATCGAACCTAGGTCAACTGCTTAAAAGGCAGCTGCTCTGCCATTGAGCTATGGGGGGACGAAAGGGATTTCTCTTATTCTTCGTTTAAAAGTACGTCAAGAAATTTTCTACCTACGCCGGATTTCAAGAAGTTTTCTCGCTGCCTAGCTTCTTTAATAGAAGCATACTTTTCTTGGTGGATTAGTATAAACTGTCTATTCTCCCTGGTGAATTGATTTGCACCGTGATTATGTTCTTTCAATCGCACCCCTGGGACTAAAGCAGTACTTCCAACGTATCTCTTGCCGTTCTTTAAGCTTTTAGGAATATAAACAAAGGGCATGTATTTATATCTATTCTAAACTGCTTTCCGCCTGGGGCGGATCAGCCTCTGGTTGAAAAAGGCAGCTGCTCTGCCATTGAGCTATGGGGGAACCGCAAAAAATATTATACCGAGAGATTGTGCTAATGTAAAGCTCGGAGCCGCTTCCTATTTTTGGCGGCGCGGACGAATGCCGAAAATAGCGGGTGAGGGCGCAGTGGCCTTGATTTTAACTCCGGGTGAGCCTGCGTACCGATGAAAAAAGGATGCTTTTTAACTTCCATCATCTCAATCAGGTTGCGTTCGGGGTTAAGCCCGGAAACGATGAGCCCCTTTTCTTCAAGCATTTCGCGGTATTCGTTGTTCACCTCGTAGCGATGGCGATGCCGTTCAGACACAATCGGCTTTTGATAGGCGCGGCTGGCTTTTGTCCCCGGCTTGATCTCACAGGTATAAGCGCCGAGCCGCATGGAGCCTCCCATCTTTTTTTCTTGGATCAGCATTACTTGCTCGGGGAGGGTGTGAATCACCGGATGTTTCGTTTTGGGATCAATTTCGGTGCTCGCGGCGTCTTTTAAACCAAGCACGTGGCGGGCGAACTCAACTACCGCGAGCTGTAAGCCGTAGCAAAGCCCGAGGTACGGGATTCGCTTCTTCCGGCAATACTCAATAGCGCGGATTTTTCCTTCAACGCCTCTTGAGCCAAATCCCCCGGGGACAATGATGCCGCCGTACTTCTTTAACTCTTCAACCGCTTTGGGGAATTTTTCGTAGGTTTCGGCATCCAGCCATTCGATCATGGGCTTGCGGTTTTCTCCCCAAGCCGCATGCCTGATGGCTTCAATGACCGAGAGATACGAGTCGGAAAGCGTAAACGTGCCGGTGTTGAAGTACTTTCCTACAATCCCGATACGAATCGGCTTGGTGGCCCGATGCGCTTTTTGAACCATGGCCGCCCAGACTTTCATTCCGTTGTTTCGCCTCCGTCTGCGGATGCCGAACTTATCCAGTATCCGGTCTCCCAGCCCGTCACGCTCAAAATTAACCGGCACGTCGTAGATAGCGGTGACATCGGGCGCGGAAATCACATCTTTCTCTGAAACGTTGCAAAAAATTGAGATTTTCTTTTTACGCGGTTCATCCAGCGGATGCGTTGAGCGAGCGATGATGATATCCGGCTGAATGCCGGCGCTGTTCATGAGGCGCACCGCGTGCTGGGTGGGCTTGGTTTTCATCTCGCCGATAATTTTGGGAATAGGGAGATAAGAAACAAGGATAAAAAGCACTTGTCCCGGCCGCTCCAGGTGCATCATGCGGGCCGCTTCAAGAAATACCAGATTTTGATACTCTCCCACTGTTCCCCCGATCTCAACCAACACGAAGTCCGCTCGCGCTTTCTTGGCGGCGGCGTCGAGCCGGCGTATGACTTCCTCCGGAATATGCGGGACCACTTCAACGCATTTTCCCCCATACTCGAGATTGCGTTCGCGGTTGATCACCGTTTGATACACGGCCCCCGTCGTCATGTAGTTCTCGCGCGGGACGTTCACATCGAGGAATCGCTCGTAGTTTCCCACATCCTGGTCGCACTCCATGCCGTCTTCGGTTACAAATACCTCGCCGTGCTCAATCGGATTCATGGTGCCCGCGTCCACATTGATGTAGGGATCAATTTTAACCGCAGTGACTCTGAACCCGCGCGCAACCAAGATTCTTCCCACCGAAGCGGTTGAAACACCTTTCCCAATGCCCGACATTACCCCACCCGCAACAAAAATGAATCGCGCCATAATCACGTAATTTTCAATTTACAATTTTTAATTTTCAAACGTTTGTAAAATTGTATCATTGAAAATTCGTTGTAAATCGCAAAATTGAAAATTTTAGCCGGCTTTCTCTATCTCTACTTTTACCATCGCTGTGACCTGATGAGGAAAGCGGACCTCGACATCGTGTACTCCCAATGTCTTCAAAGAATGGGTAAGCAGAAGGTGCTCCTTTCCGATTTTGATTCCCCGGGCCGCCAGCGCTTCAATGATTTTTGCGGCGCTAACCGAGCCGAAGGTTTCGCCGCCTTCTCCTAGTTTCAACGCAAAAGAAAGTGTTAGGTTTGAGAGTTTTTTCTCAAGTTCTCGGTATTTCTCTTTTTCCAGCTGAAGTTTTACCCTCTCCTGTTTTTCTCCAGCTTCCAGCTCCGCCACCGCTCCCGGCGTTGCTTCTTTAGCGAGACCCCTGGCCATCAAAAAGTTGCGCCCATAGCCGTCAGCGACGTTCTTAACCTCACCCTTCTTCGCAACTTGGGGAACGTCTTTTAAAAAAATCACACGCATATTAGTAACCGTTAACGCAAGAGCTCAAGCGCTTTCTCCAGGACCGGATCGCTGCCTTCAGGCGTTGTCGTTGCGTTGACGGAGATATCCGGCTCGAGGCCGTTCTCATTGATGGATTTCCCCGAGGGGGTTAACCATTTAGCAATTGTCACTTTTAGCGATGAACCGCCAGGCAGTTCTTCCAGATTTTGGACCGAGCCCTTGCCAAATGTTTTCTCCCCAATAAGTTTTACTCCGCGTTGGTCACGAAGCGCTCCCGCCAGAATTTCGGCGGCCGAGGCCGAACCCTGATTAATTAAGACAACCGCAGGCGTCTTTTCTAGCGCTGCGTATCCCCGGCTGCGATATGTTTCTTCGCTGTCGTCAGAATGTTTTTCAACCACTACCACTTCGCCCGCGGGCAAAAACCAACTCGCGATATCAACCGCAGCCGCTAAGTATCCGCCCGGGTTATTGCGTAAGTCAAGAATCAGCCTTGAGGTTCCTGAATTTTGGAACTCTGCCACGGCTTTCTGGAAATCATCCGGCGAGCTTTCTGAAAAATGCGAAAGCTGTAAAACAAAGACGCTTCCGGGCTTTACACTCGTGCGAATATTTGGAATAACGATGGCGTCACGCGTAATGATAATTTCTTTTGGTTCCCCGTTATTGTCGCTCCCGCGGAAAACCGTGAGTTTGACTTTCGTACCTCTCTCGCCCCGAATCAGGCGGACCGCTTGCTCCACCGTCAAATCGGCCGTTACGGTCTCATCAATTTTTAAAATTTTATCCCCCGCTCTCAAACCGGCACGTTCAGCGGGAGAGTCCTTTAGCGGCGCAATGACGGTAATGATACTGTTTCGTATGCCGATTTCAGCGCCAATGCCGTCGAAGCTGCCCTTGATTTCCTCTCGAAACTCTTTTGATTCTTGAGGCGGGAAAAAAACGGTGTAGGGATCTCCCACGGCGCGCACCATGCCCGCAATGGCTCCCTCGACAAGCTTCTCGCGGCTGATCTTCGCTTTATCGACGTAGTTGCTTTCCACGCGGCGCCAGACATCCCAGAACAAACTGAAATCCACCTCCTGGGGTTTTGCGGTTTCCTGGTTCAAGACGCTGACAACTTTCTCGACCGCCGGACGGTTGATATAACCAACCCCGATGCCTAAAAAGAAAGAGGCGCCAACAACCGCGAGCGAGGCGCCAATGATCAAAAATTTTCTCCAGCTCTTACGCTCCATCGGAGCCATTTTCTCAAATTTGAGAGAGACCGTCAATACAAAAACTTAGCCCCTGCGGCAGAGTGCTTGGGATAATTTCCAGATATCGCCGGCTCCCATACAAATGATGATGTCGCCTCTGCCTACGCCGTTCTTAAGCTGTCTTGCCGCCGCCCGATAATTCGCGATATAGCGGGCTTCGCCGCGTTCTTTAAGGCGTTTAGCTAACGCCCGCGCATCACGTCGTAGATTTTTGACTCGGCCCTCGCGCCCCATTACTTTATACGTCTCGAGTATTAATACGGAGTTCGCATCAGCAAATGCCGAGATAAATTCATTAAAGAGCAGCCGCAGACGTTCTCGGTGATGCGGCTGGAAAACGCACCAGATGTGTCGGTGAGGAAATAACTCGCGCGCGCCGGCCAAGGTGGCGCGGATCTCCGTCGGATGATGAGCATAGTCATCATAGACCCTCGCGCCGCGAAATGTGCCTTTAAATTCAAATCGCCGCCAGGTTCCTTTAAAGCTGGCCAGTGCCCGATCCCGCATATGTTCTCTAATTCCCAGAGCCCCCCCGAGCGTATCGCAGGCCATAGCGTTTGAGAGATTATGCTTGCCGGGTACTTTGAGCAGTTTTTTCAGGGTATCGGCCCGCGGCGTATCGGTCCGGTAGCGCAAAACTTTC
>JACOZA010000093.1 GCA_016181565.1 Candidatus Sungiibacteriota bacterium | reverse complement strand
TTTAATATTATTCCTTTCAACTATCCCTACCCAGCTTTCAGCGATAATCTCATTGAGATTATCTGTCAGTTTTTTTTCAGTATTTATAATTCTACCTCCACAGAGAGCAGATAATTTTCTATATCTCCTTATTTGGCCATCTAGGTATTCTTTACTTTTAACTCTTCTTTCTTTTTCCTCTTTTTCTTTATTTTCATTGCCAGATTCGGAATAATCTCGGTTAGCTTTTTCTCTATTCATAATTCTGTTAGTATTCGCTTCTAGAACAAATAAGTAATCAGGTTTAGGAAATAATTTAATTAATAAATTGATCCCCAGACTCTTTTCCGCATAAGGATATTGGCCATAAATGTCATAAAAATATCTGTCCGTAATCATTATCTTGCCTTTTCTCAGTAAAGGGTAGATCTGGAAAAGGTATCTTAATGAATAGTCTATATAATTATAAAGAAACAGCCCTTCCTGGAAAAGATTAAAGCTATTATTTTGGTCAGTTCTAGAAATCTTCTTAAAAGTATTTCTTTTCCGGAAAAGTCTAGCTGCAACTTTTGCCAGCGGAGTAAATGGCTTCCATCCATAATAATATCCGCGGATCTCTTTTCCTATAATTTCTGTAAATGGGTGATAAGTTTCGATTAACTTATTGGTTAAAGTTGTCTTTCCTGCGCCGTTCGGCCCGATCAAAGCCACCACATCGCCCGGAGACACCGAGAACGAAATGTCCTTCAAAATCTCTTCCTTATCGATAGTAACCGAAAGGCGGTCTACGGTAAGCATAGTTTCTTTTCCCATATCACTACTAATTTATCACAGAGCCGAGAGAAAAGCGAAAAAGCAATTTTAAGAGAGGAGGAAACTATTTCAGAATCTGAAGCATATCCTCCGCAGGCAACGTGTTAATCACGTCTTTTTTCTCGAGCCACCCTCGGCGGGCCTGCGCAATGCCAAACTCCAAAAACGCGAAATGCGAGGCCGCGTGCGCGTCGGAATCAATAGAAAATTTTATGCCCGCCTCCTTGGCTTTCCGAATATGCTCGTCTTTCAAATCGAGCCGCCCGGGATGCGCGTCAACTTCGAGAATGGTCTTGGTGCGCTTCGCGGTTTTCACGATGAGGTCGAAATCCAGCTGAATCGGCTCGCGTTTCTGAATCAGCCGGTCAGTGAGATGGAAGATGATGTCCACATGGGGATTTTCCATGGCGCGGATAATACGCTCGGTTTGTTCCTTACGAGACAATTTCAGATGCGTGTGGACCGCGGCTCCCACGCACTCAAGCTTGGCCAGCGTCTTATCATCGATGTCGAGCCTCCCATCCGGCAAAATATTTACCTCCGCGCCCTTCAGCACCCGGAACGATAGGCCGCGCCTTCGCAACTCACGATTGACTTTGTCAATTTCAGACATCTGGCGGAGAAGTTTCTTCTCATCCGCTCCCCCCGTCATCGCGAGAGTCCGCGTATGATCCGTGACGGCCATATATTCAAGCCCCGCGTCTGACGCGGCCACAGCCATCTCCATTATGGAGTGCTGGCCGTCAGTCCAGTCGGTCTGCGTTTGCAAATCGCCTTTGAGGTCATGGTAGCCAATGAGCTGGGGAAGGTTACGCTTCGCGGCAAGTTCAATCTCTCCCGTATTTTCACGCATCTCCGGCTCGATATACTGAAGACCGAGGGCTTGATACACTTCTCCCTCGGTCCGCCCCGCGATCTGTTTCCTGCCCCGGAAGAGTCCGTGTTTTTCATTCTCACAATTGATTTCGTTTCGCCGTGAGCGTAGACGTTCGTGACGTCCTGCCTATGCACAAACGCGTTCATCACCGCTCGCGGATTTTTGGAAACCGCTATGATATCAATATCACCGACCGTTTCTTTCCAGCGCCGGAAGGATCCCGCCACCACCAAGCGGTCAATCGCCTTCCAATCTGTGAGTTCCGCCTCAAGCGCCCGCACGTAAGGCATCACGTCCCCCAGCCGGAACCGCCCGCCGGACGACTTCCGGAAGGCGATGCCTTTCAAAATTTTCTCTTCGGACTTCTTGCCGAATCTGGGGAGAGCGGCGATATGTCCGGCGCGCGCGGCTTTCTCAAGATCCTCGACGCTCCGAATCTTCAGTTTCTGCCACAAAGCCTTAATGGCCTTGGGGCCGATACCCTCAATGGCGGTAAGCCCCGCGATATCAACCGGCAACTTCTTTTTCAATTTTTCGTATTCGCGTACGCGTCCCGTTTTCAGGTACTCTTCAATTTTTTCGGCAATGCCTTGGCCGACGCCCGGAACAGTTTTTAAAGCGGAGAGGCCGCCGGCTTTATAGACATCGCGAATGTCTTCGCTAAAGGAACCAACGGACTCTGAAGCGCGCTCGTAGGACTGCGGTTTAAACGGCACATCATCCACCGCGAGAAGCTCCGACATTTCGAGTAAAATCTTGGCGATTTCTTGGTTGCTCATTGATGGCCGCGGGGAAATACCGAGCGATAGAGGAAAAAGAGGACGAGCGCGCCGATGAACGAGGCGGCACCCGCCAGAATGAACAGGGCGCGGAAGCCGTAGGCCTCCGCAATCAGGCCCGCGATGGCGCTCACAAACCCAACCGAAAGCGCGGCCGTGACATTTTCGACTCCCCACTCATATCCCTCTCTCTTTTTATCAACCTTCCTCGTAAAAATGCTGTACCAGGCGGGGAGATCAATCGCGCGGCCGAGACCAGCCAGCGCTTGAATCAGATAGATGTGCCAAGGGGTTTCGGCAACGCTGAAAAGAAAAAGCGCGGCTGACGTAATAAATGCGCCTGCCACCAGGAAGGTATAATCGTCTCTCTCGCCTTTCGTCCTATCGAGATATCTTCCGATGGGGATCTGGAACACCCACATCGCCATATAAATCGCAGCCGCAAATCCTGCGGCGCGCACGTCTCCGCCGGGAATCTGATTGACAATGAAAATCGGGAGCATCGGCCCGATAAAGCCGAGCCCTGCCAAAATGAAGAAATCGGAGATTACCAGCATCCGCACGATCGGGTTTATGCGAAGCGACATAAGGTAGATCAACGACATAGCTGGATCGGCAATTTAAAATAACGTTTGGGCTTTTACGGTTTCTTTGGATGAATCGTTTTTAGAAACATCCCCCAGCGCTGTCGGCGTTTCTTTTGGAGGCTCCTCGACTTTCAGCAACTCCGGCAGTTTGCGGAAGCTTTGCCGCAGAGTTTCTAAAACTGCTCCGGCGCGGAGCGCCGCCGCCGGATGAAACATGGGAATGATTTTTCTCCCCTCCACCCAAAACACCTTCCCCTGATCGCGGGAGATTTTGGCTTCGGGCAGAAAATAGTTCATACCGTACCTCCCCAGGGGCACAATGGCTTTCGGATTAATGATCTCAATCTGCCGCGTGAGATAAGGCTTGTAGGCCTCGATTTCTTCCGGCAGGGGATCGCGGTTCTCCGGCGGGCGGCGCTTCACGATGTTCGTGATATAGACCCCTTCCCGCTTCCAGCCGACTTCAAGAATAAGTTTATCCAGCAGTTTCCCCGCCGTCCCCACAAAGGGCCGGCGCAGGCGGTCTTCATGAAAGCCGGGCGCCTCTCCAATAAACATCACGTCAGCCTCGGGACTGCCTTCGCCGAAAACCAAATAGGAGGTCATAGAAAGAGGTAGCGACTTGTCGGCCTCCATTTCTCCTTCCAGCGCTTTTAGAGCCTCAAGTTTCGTCATGTCCCCAGTATACCGATGATTAACTCATTATTAGTTTTTAGACCAAGTGACCTAAGTGTATCAAATGACAAGCAGTATATCGCCTTGATGATTTTCTATGCTTAGTATACAAAAATGCCGACCCCGATAAACTGCAGCGCCTGGTACAAGATTCCGGCAGAGAATACGCCCACCAACAACCAGGAGAGCCAGCGGGGAAACAGGCTGACCAACTCATGACGCGGCAAGCGCAGCCAAATCCGAACTATCCCGATATTCGCAAAACCGATGGCAATCGCTCCGATAAGGCCGATCACTTGAATATAATCCGAAACCCCGATAAGAACGAAAATGAAGGGAACCACCGAAGCCAGAACCCAGGACCACCGGCCGTCGAAACCGAAATCGAACTGCAGCAGCCCTTTGTAGCTCAACCCCACGCCGATAAATGAGGTGATGGTGGCGAGAAATCCTACGAGCCCCCCGAGAATTAGAATCGAGTCCCCCAACACCGGCGTCATGCCGCGAATCGCTTCCGGCGAAACACCCGCGGGACTCGCCGAAAGGACAGCAAAAACGAAACCGAGGTAGAGCAGCGCCGGAATGGCGGTGCCTATGATAATGAGCCGGCGAAACCGCTGATGATCCCCGCGAAATGCCTCATAGGTACGGGGGATGACAACGGTACCCGTCAGGGCAAACAAAATCGCGCCGTAGGGCAGCGGAATATTTCGCGGATCGAATGTTTTCAGAAATTCGAGCGTGCCCAATCGGACTCCCGCCGCAAAAATGATAGCCATCACCAGCACCAGAAAAAACGTCAACCAGCCCTCCACTCCTGTGGAAAGCCCCGAATCGAAAAAGAAAAGAAGCAGTCCGGCGAAAAAAAATATCCCCACCGCGGCCGGGTAAGAAAAGGCGGGGAACAGGAGAGAAACAAAGGTAGTGAGAAACACGCTGCCGAGGAGAATGTAGATGACGAGAGTCCCCGTAAGTTCCAAAAGATAGGAAAAAGCGCTGATGCGCCCCCAGACCGGACCGAGATAGGATCGAGCATAACCGGGCAGGCGATGCCGCTCGGGAGTTGTCACCACGATATCGCCGTACATCAAGTGAATCAGCGTGACCACCGCCGCGAGGGCCGCGATCTCCGCCGCGCCAACTAAAAATCCCGTCCGCGAAATGAGGAAGGGAAGTGCAAAGACTCCCACGCCGATGATGGTTCCTACCAAAAGAGCCAGCGCTTGCAAGTAGCGCGACAACATGGATCAAATTTCCATAACTTTTTCTTTGCGCACGAGCGCGATGACTTTCTCAACGAGCGCTTTGGGGTCCGAGTCGTAAACAATCTTCCCCGAGCCGCGGTGCGCCACTTCTACAATGCCCCGGATTTCATCCGCCACGCCGCCGGTGTCCTCCAAGATGCCGATGGGCTTATTGTCTTCAAAGGCGTCGGTGAACTCATTCAGTGTCCCAATGCGGCCGCAGGTGAGAATTATAGCGTCAGCCGATCGCGTCAAAAGCAGGTTTCTGCCCGAATAGCCGAAGCCGGTGTAGATAATGAGGTCGTGATAGTCGAGCGGCAGGTCATATTTCTCGACGTGCTCCGTCTCGGTGGCCGCGGGCGAGATGCCGATCACAAATCCATCCGCTTCCTTGGCGCCGATGGCCGCCCAATAGGGGGCGCCGGTGGTGGCGCCCGTCACCAAAACGCATTTATGCTCTGCCACTTCTTTTCCAAGCTCTTTTGTGAGTTCCAATGTTTTTTCGCTGCAGTGGCTGGTTTCTGCCGCGCCTGAAATGCAGATTTTAAACTTTAAGTGCGTGTGAGCTGTCGGTTTCATATCCATTCTATTCTAGCATAAACACGTCTCCTAACTTCGGCGCGTCAGCCGCAATCCCCAGCCGATCGCGCACGACCTGTACCAGAGACTCTGCCTTATCCGGTTCGGCGTGTACCGCAAATACGTGCTTCAGGGAATACTTTAAGTGCTTAATGAACTCGAACAGGCGTTCACGGTCGGCGTGCGCCGAAAAGCCCTGCGCTTGAATGATTTTGGCTCGCACCGGCACTCGTTCGTTGAATATCTCGACGCTGTCCGCGCCTTCGATAATGCTCCGGCCGATGGATCCCGACGCTTGATAACCGACTATCAGAAGCGAAGATCGCGGATCGGGCAGGTATCTTTTCAGGTGATGCAAAATTCTCCCTCCCGTCATCATGCCGGAACCCGCAATAATCACTTTCGGCGGCGGCACGTTGTTAATCGCCTTTGACTCCTCCGCCGTCGGGGTGCGCCTCAAACCTCTGAACTCAAAGAGATGAGGATGTTTAAGATAGAGCGCTTTTACCTCATCGCTGAAATAATCGTGATATTTTTCAAACACCTCCGTGATCTTAATGGCCAGCGGCGAATCAACAAACATCGGCACTTCGGGGATTCGTTTTTCAATCACCATCTTATTTAAGAGAAAAAGAATGTCCTGCGTGCGCTCGGTGGCAAAGGCCGGGATCATGAGAGTGCCTCCGCGCGCCGCCACATCCTCGATCGCTCGTTCGAGAAAGATCTCCCCGTCTTCAACCGACTGGTGTATGGCATCGCCGTAGGTCGACTCAATGACAAGATAATCAACTTGGTCGATTATGTCGGCGTCGGGGAGCAAAAGCGAGGCATTGGTGCCGAGATCCCCTGAAAATACCATCCGCCTTCCGGCCAATCGCAGATCGAGCATGGCGGAGCCCAGAATATGCCCCGCCAAGAGAAAATTCAACCTAATGTCTCCGGCTGTGATCGGCTCATGGTAGCGCACCCCTCGCCATTGCTCGAGCGCGCGTTCAATATCGCCGGCGGCATACGGGGCCTCTTCTCCGCAGGCGCGCGATTCTTTTTCTAAAATAGAGTAGCCGTCTTCGAGCATCAGTTTTGAAAGCTCTTTGGTGGGATTCGTCGAGTAAATCGGGCCGCGAAGCGTCAACCGCAGCGGGATCAAAGGGGAAGGGCTTCAAGTTGTCCGATTCGCAAAAACGCTTGCCCTGAATCAGTCCGCAGTCAATCAAAATCTTCGTAGAAGATTTTGACCCCGAGCCGGTCAAGGGGCTGCTGTTTTGCACCTCAACAAGAAAACAGGCGCCCGTCACCTGTCCGACGCCGCCGTAAAACGCAATCGAGGGTTCGCCTGCCATGCATTTATTCTAGGCTTGGCTGCAAGCCGTAGCAATGGATAAGAATCGATTCACTCTTTGCACTATATGAGAGGCCTCTTTGACCGGATCGTACCACGCGAAATATCTTTTTCTCTTGGCTTTTGGCTGCCGCGCCGTCCGTGATGGGTCTCACTTTTTTCCATCCGCTGAGGAGTCAGTGACCTTCCCCCATGAACGATCGTACTTTCACTGACTGGCTTCAATAATCGTTCATCTAACGGAAGCGGCTCATCCTTGCCTTTAAGATGGTTAGGCTCGTTTTCTTCATCTTTATCAGGTCCCGCCATATCTTGCTCGTCCTCGTCATTGTCTTTCTCTTCCTTCGTAATTAATCTTTGAAGCGGATCGGGTTCGTCCGAGGGTATCGTTTCTGGTACTGTCACTGGTCTCCCGGGACCGCGTTTATTTGTAGCTCCGACGCGGGCCTCTTCCTCAGCGATTTCCGCCAGATTTGTTAAGCCATCCTCATGGTGACCAAATTCCGATTCGGGTTTTTCCATATGACACTATTATACACCTTGTTCATCTCGCTGTAACTCTAGCGGGCCTCCGGAAATTGTTCGAGCAAAGGTGCAACTGCTGCGCAGCGATGTAGATTCGACGCCGCAAAAACAAAAGCGCTCATTAACGTGCGCTTTTGTTTTTGCTGACAGATCAACATTGGGCACTGGACGATGTCAGAACTAACGAAGTCTGCTCAATAAGTCATTCACCATTTCCACTAGTAAAGAATTGGTAAGCTTGTTTGGCTTCTTCGGGTTCCTCAAGAGTATTGTAGTTGATAGTTACTTCTTCTCCTGGGGCGATATCGCGAGCCGCATACCAATGATAATCTCGGTGAATCGCATTCGGCACATTCGAATGGTTTAGGTACCAACCCACCGGCATACATCCAAAATCTTCTGGACACATCATTGTTTCTCCTCTATCAACGCAATAATCTCTAAATAATTCAGGAACCTCACTTTTTTGTAGATGGCGAGTCCGATGTCTCAATTCCTTTTCATCTCCAAATAAGCGTAAATATGTGCCTGTTTTAATTGCTTGCACAGCAAAGACACCGACTCCGTGTGTTGAAGGCTTTAGAACAAACGAGAATTCATTAGTGCTTGTTTCAGTCATACTATCAGCGTCCCCACGGGGACTCGAACCTCGATTTCAGCCTTCGGAGGGCTGCGCTCTATCCATTGAGCTATGGGGACCCGCGTTAGGTTACAGGTAATAGGTGACAGTATCCAGCACAAAACATATTAAGCACAAATTTGTTTCCATTCTCTATTACCTATCCCCTGCCACCTGTCTCCTAGTTACGTATGTCTATCCGCCACTGTCGAGGCGCCAAACGAGCCGGGTTTGATGACAGCCATGAAATTGAATCCGCGAATCATGCCGACTACCTCATCCACAAAGTTTCTAGTGAGACCCTTTTCGCCCACATCAATATGGATCTGATCCTGCCAAAAAATATCGTCTCCTAAAAGTTCGCGGAGGCGGCTGCGGATTTCTTGAGCCAATGTAATCGAGCTCATGGCTTCGGCGTAAATGCGGTCGCGGATCTGGCGGAAAAGTTTTGGTTCTCCTCGAAGATAAAAATACCTCCCGCCGTTCCCCACGCGCCGGACAGTCACAGCTGTCACAATTGCCACTGGGCGTTCCTCAAAGCCGGCGGAGTCCGAGCCGATGATAATCTCGTAGCGATGAGTCGGCTTTTCATTGATGTAGCCTGCAATTTCGCGCATGACTTCCGCCAATGTCAGCGGGTGCGCGGTGCTGGCCGATTGAAATATTTTTTCTTCGTGAGACATGTGCTTATGGTTTACCCCGTTAGAGAATTCCCAACAGAGTGGACGCCGTGAGAGAAAGTTTAGGGCGATGCTTCGCTGGTGAGTATGCCGGAGACTTTTTAGAAATTCTCTAACGGGGTAAATAGGGAGTGTTGAGTGGCAGTCACCAGCGGCAACCTCTGCCAGCTGACCGGGATGGGCCGCTTGGCGCCGCCGTAGCGCGATTCAATAAGTATCTGGCTATGTTGGAGGCCGTATTCGTAGAGGTCTTTCGTGATTTTGACGTCATCCAGGCAGTAGTTCTTGACCAAATCGAGCCTGCCTTCACGAAACCACCGAATGGCCTCCAGACCGTGCCCGGATTTTGACACACCGAGAGTCGCTTTGGCAAGATCATCCAATTTGGGGCGGAAACTCAAGTGAGCGGCGGGGTCAGTCATCAAATCGAGCGTCGGCAAGTCGCGAAGAGCCAGCGATTTCATGTGGGGCTGCAAGACCGGATAGTCAAAGTGGCGGATATTAAAGCCGACCACGCGCCGCGCGCCTTTCAGCATCTCCTCGAATTCAGAGAGTTCGCCCTCGGTGAAGACGTGAAATTGGCCCGTGCGGTAGGAGAATGCCCCCAAGACCGAGATACCGAGCCCGCCGAAGTCATTCCGATTTTCTAAATCGGAGAAGGCGCGCTGGGTTTCAAGATCAAAAACAATTTCATCGCCCGCCAACATATCGAGATTAAGCTAGCACATTAAGGCATTTTGACAACGACCGAGTCTCCGGCCTCTATGCCGTATTTTTGGATAAATCCGGCCCTCACTTCGAGTACTTGATCAACCGGCAAGGGCGAGCGATAGATTTTTAAGGCCGTATCGGGAGTTCCCGAGGGAGGCGGCTCTATATATTCGATCATACCAACCACAACACCCGAACGGATCCAAATAAGATCAATCGGCATCAGCATTCCCTTCATCCAAAAGAGCTGCGGTTCGGGATTCTCAAAAA
The DNA here is from genome assembly GCA_016181565.1 of Candidatus Sungiibacteriota bacterium. Taxonomy (GTDB): domain Bacteria; phylum Patescibacteriota; class Minisyncoccia; order Sungbacterales; family JACQCQ01; genus JACOZA01. The sequence continues at coordinate 6,042 of JACOZA010000093.1, read as the reverse complement.
GAAAAAGCATCCCGTCGAGTTCCCCCAGGTATGACCGGCCGGCGAGGCCCTTGGCGCGCGCCGACGGGCTCGATACGGGCTCGGCATAAACGGTAACGTTTTTGACAGTGACTTCGGCGCGCTGGGGGACTCCGGCGCGCTGCAGCGCGAGATATATAAACGCCAGCAGGCCCACGAAAAGCAAAAAGGCGATTCCGAAAACAAGAAGTTTAAATTGACGATATTCGAGATCCATCAAAAACGATAAAATTATTTTGCTGCGAGCCAGCTCGCCAAAATTTTCAAATATTCGGGCTGGCGTTCGAGAATCGTTGTCCCGTGCCCCGCATCGCCGAATAACTGGATCTGCTTCTCGCCTTTAACTTTCTGGTAAATCTCCTCGGTGCTGGCCGCCGCGTATTCATCATCGCGCGACGCCAGAAAAAACAAACGCGTCTTCCCGCCGAACTGCCCCGCCACGGCCTCGGCATTGACGCCGTGATAATCAAGGCCCGGGGAAAGAAGCACCAGTGAGCGAATCTCGGGATGGGACGCGGCGTAGAAAAACGCGAGATTGGCGCCGATGGAGGCGCCCGCGATACTGATCTCTTTCATTTTTTTCTCCGTTGTCAGATAGGCGACAGCGGCTTCGACATCGGCGATGCTCGCTTGGTGCTCCGCGTCGGTAAATTTTTGATAGTCGAGAACGCCCCTTGGGGACATTGTAGATTCGCCGTGGCCCCGTAAATCAATGGCGAGAGCCGACCAGCCTTCGAGAACCAAGGTATTGGCAAACGCCACCCACGAAGAGCGTGTCGCCGGCATCATGTGAAGCAGGAGCACGGCGCGCTCGCCTCCGCCCTCATAGTAATCGCCCTTGATGGTGACGCCGTCGCGTGTGGCAAAACTCACTTGTTCGTTCATAGATCGTGACGATTGATTAGCGTCGGGAGAGTCGGTTTTAGGCGCGCGGACATAGAGGTATACGCCAATGGCTCCCAGAATAAAGATTGCTCCTCCGATCAAGAAAGCCTTCATGTAAAGGCCATTATAACAGCCGCGCAGATTCTCTCAAAAACGGCTTGCTTAGTATGCGCCGTTAGCATAAAACTCCTGCCGAAAATCTTCAAATGCCCCTGCCGCGACGGCGTCGCGGCACTGGCGCACGAGCTCGTTGATAAAAAAGAGATTATGAATTGTGGCCAGGCGTTTTCCCAAAAGCTCTCCGGTGCGGAACAAATGATGCAGATAACTGCGGGTGAAGTTTGTGCAGAGATGACAACGGCAACCCCCTTCCAGCGGTGAAAAGTCTTCACGGTGGCACGCATTCTTGATGTGAACTTTGCCGGCTTTTGTGTAGAGCGTGCCGTTACGAGCTTCCCGCGTCGGGACGACGCAATCAAAAAGGTCCACGCCCTCGGCAATGACATCCACCAGCTCTTTGGGCGAACCCATACCCAAAAGATGCCGCGGTTTTTCTTCGGGGAGGCCGCTCGTCATCCAGCCAATGACTTTTTTGATATCATCGCGCGAGATCCCCACCGGCCCGCCGAGCCCGTAACCGTCAAAGGGAAGGCTGGCGATATCTTTCGTGCTTTGGTTACGCAAATCTTGCCACACTCCTCCTTGAATCACACCGAAGATCGCTTGGTCGCTTCTGGTCTTGGCTTCGATACAACGTTTTGCCCAGCGCGTGGTGCGCCCCACCGCTTGTTTAGTGTACTCATACGAAGAAAGCGGGGAAGTGCACTCATCAAAAGCAAAAAAGATATCCGCCCCAAGCCTTTGCTGAATTTTCACAGAAATTTCGGGACTCAACTCCAAGATATTTCCCTCCCGAGGGGACTGGAATTCTACTCCGTCTTCGGTAATCTTAATTTTTCTAGGAGCTTCGAGTTCGCTTCTGGTTAAATCCGCCGGCGACTCTGCCCCGCCTGCGGTAGGCAGGCTGCCAGCAGGTAGGTCTCCGCCCGGAAAGAAGGGAACATTCTTTCCGATCCCGTGATCCGCGCCAAACCCCATGGAGAATACTTGAAACCCGCCCGAGTCGGTCATGGTCGGCCCATCCCAGTTCATAAATTTTGCGAGGCCTCCCGCTTTTTGAATGACTTCGTGCCGTCCTTCGAGATACAGATGGTAGGTGTTTGCCAGCACAACCTGCGACCCCGCTTGACGAATCTCATCAGGCGCTAACGTCCGTACCGACGCCAAAGTCCCGACAGCCACAAATGCCGGCGTCTCAATCGCGCCATGCGGAGTTTTAAGTGTCGCCATGCGCGCGTGTGTTTTTGTATCTTTGGCTTGGGTAGAGAATTTGATTGCGGCCATACGAGCTATATACTAGAAGAAAATGGCAGTCAGAAGCGAGATTTTAGGCGGCATCAGTCTCCGGTTCATCGATGTAATGATTGGGGTGATTCTCGGCCTCGGTTTCCAGTGGTGGCCGAATTTTACCGAGCTGTGGCAGTATATCGCGTTCATCTTTGTCTACCTTGACATTACCGATTACTGGATTGATTATTCGCCGTCCCTTAGAAAATTTCCGCCCAAACGAGAAGTAGACATTCTGATAGACATGGCGATTATGTTTTCTATTTTCCTTTATATTTATTCAACCCAGCTCACTATTACATATTTTCTCTATTCTTATATACTATTCAACATTTTTGACATTATATGGCTCGGCCGAGCTTATTTAGAATATAGTCCTTCAAATGCTGACAGCCTATTTTTAAAGGCCTGGATTCTTTTCAATGGCATAGAAATTATCTACACGCTAGGGATAGTTTTTCTAGCGATGTGGGGGCCAACCACTGCTTTAATCGCGATTTCGATCTTCATTGCACTACGGGTGATTACCCGTATTCTTGCAAGTTTAATGTATAAGAGAGTGTACTTCTTTTAGCGGGAATGCAAAAAATCAAAATGCCCCGAGCGGGGCATTTTGATTTTCATCACTCAATCTCGTACGTCAGCGTCACATTCGAACGAATTTCGTTCTGCCCAACTTGAATCTCCGGCGCCGGTCCGCCTTTGCCGTCAGCCATAGCGCCGTAGAAAATCGGCGGCTGGCCTCCCGCGTTTTCAGAGTAGTTTGTGAGACGCACTAAGCGCACGCCCAGTTCCTTGGCAAGCTTCTCGGCATTGGACTTAGCGTCGTTAATGGCTTCGTTCCGCGCATCTTCTTGCGGCTTTTGGGGATCATCGACGGTAAACTGCAAATTCGAAACTTCATTGGCGCCCCGCTGGACCGCGATATTTAAGATCGTCCCCACTTGGGCCAGATCCCGGATTTTCAACTGAATGTCTTGGCGCACGGTATAACCAAGAAACTGCTGGCCGTTTTGCGAATAGTTGTAGCGGGGCGAGATCGAGTAGTTGAGAGTCTTAATGTCGTCCTCCTTCACGCCCTGGGTTTTCACAAGCGCCATCACGGCGTTGGCGGTCCGTGAATTCCTATCCTGCACTTCCGCCAAATTAGTCGGCCCGGCGTCGGACGATACGGATACTTGTACGGTTGCGACATCGGCGCGGACATATTGTTTGCCCTGACCGGTGACCGTAATCGAGCGGGTCGTATTGGGATTTGATCCGATAAATTTATAGGACTTGATCTCGCCGATGCCCCAGACAACCGCCGCAAATGCAATCGCAAGCATTACCAGGATTTTTAAGCCGTGGCGCGACTTCCAATATTCGGGACCGGACGAATGTTCTGTATTCATATCCATATATATAACGATGCTTAGATTATTATTATGAAGCTCCACGGCCCTGCCTACCAGCAGGTAGGCTCCCGGCCGTGGTATCTCGCATTTCGCCCTTCGGGCGAACTCTTGCGAGATCGGCGGAATCCGCCAAAGCTTCCACCCTTCGACTTCGCTCAGGGTTATCTGCTGTTTTTCGCATTCCCTGCCTGCCGGCAGGCAGGATCCTCAGCCTTACGGACTAGGTTTTCTGCGACGGCGGAGAAAATTACTCCACTACTATACCTGCAAATATTATGCAGCACAACAACCGGTTGACTAAAGAAGGGCGGCCCAGTCATGCGGCCGCCCAGGACCGGCGGGGGGTTTACCCCTCACCGTTAGAGTAGATCACCTCCTCGGGGTCCGCCGTGACCACTTGGATTTGAACCATTTCAGTGGGATAAGTCCTCACCTCCCGAAGCGCCTTCGTACGAGGTTTATGCTCGCCCACAGTAAACTCTGTTAAGCTCCTCCTTTCTTCGCGGGATTTCTTCCTTATCTCTAATAGTAAGACGCTTAAGATTTTTTAGCACCCTTCTTTTTCAACAGCGGCGCATTTGATGTTTGAACCGGCGGTTTGTAGTACTTTTTGCCTCGCAATTTTTCCGGCAGATGTTCCTGCGCGACTTTCGCATCCTTGAAATCATGCGCGTACTTATACCCTTGGTGATACCCCAGCTCTTTCATTAAATTTGTCACGGCGTTTCGCAAATGGAGCGGCACGGGAAGCGCCCCATGCTCTTTGGCATCCGCCAGCGCCGCCAGCAGTCCTTTGTATGAAGCGTTTGACTTGGGGGCTGATGCGAGATAAGTCGCGCCGTGCGCCAGATTAATCCCCGCCTCCGGCATGCCGACATGCTCGACAGCCCCTGCCACCGCCACCGCCACGACCAACGCCGTCGGCAGGGCATTGCCGATATCTTCTGACGCAAAAATTATCATGCGGCGGGCGATGAAGCGCGGGTCTTCTCCGCCTTCAATCATGCGCGCCAGCCAATAGAGCGCCCCGTCCGCATCCGAGTCGCGCATGGATTTAATGAAAGCCGAGATGACGTTATAGTGCTCCTCGCCTTTTTTATCGTAGCGGATGGCTTTTTTCTGCAATGCCTCTTCCGCCATTTTTTTCGTAATCTTTATGCCCCCAGCATTATCTCTATCCTTCGGCTTATTCTCTAATTCGCGCGCCTGTCCCTCGTAGCCTTGGCGTAGTGGGGAATTAGAGAATACAATCCTTGAGGCAGAGAGAATGATAAATTCCAGCGCATTCAGCGCGACGCGGGCATCCCCGTCTGCAAAACCGATGATGGCGGCCTTGGCATCTTCGTCTAGCTTCGCTCGATGCTCTCCGAGGCCCCGCGTCGCATCCGAGAGCGCCCGATTGATAATTTTCTCAAGCGCCTCGTCGGTCAAGGGTTTCAAAACCAAGACCATGGAGCGGGAGAGAAGCGGCGAGTTGAGTTCAAACGAGGGATTTTCGGTGGTGGCGCCAATCAAAATAATCGTGCCTTTTTCGACATAGGGCAGGAATGTGTCCTGCTGGGCTTTGTTGAACCGGTGGATTTCATCCACGAATAAAATTGTCTTTCGTTTGTCAAACTTGAGTCGTTTTTGCGCCTCTTCAATCAATTTCCGCAATTCTGGGACGCCCGAGGTCGCCGCCGAAAACGGCTGGAAAAATCCTTTGGTCTTTTCGGCGATGATATGGGCGAGCGTAGTCTTCCCCGTACCCGGCGGCCCCCAGAGAATCACCGACCGCAGCTCATCTTTTTCAACCGCTTCGCGCAAGGGCTTCCCCTTTCCCACAATTTCCTCCTGCCCGTAGAAATCGCCAAAATCCCGCGGCCGCATGCGCTCCGCCAGCGGCTCTATGCCCTTTGTATTTTCTTCAAATAGGTCGGCCATGGGAGTTTTCATTATAACTTGCACAAATGTTAAGGCCAATCAAAAACTTGACTAAACAAAATGCCTGTGATATACTATAGCAGTACTTTGACTTGGCCAGCGCGGTGCCATAGAACCGCGCGAACGAAGTATGGGCGGCCGTGTGCCAACGCGTAAAACACGGTAAACGAACCCCAAGGAGGGTGTCATGAAGATTCAGGTCGAGTGGCGCACAGAAACCCCGGCGGCAACCGAGATCGCTGGACAAGTATCGCAGAAGATCGGCTACCCCGTAATGCCCGAGTATGACCTGCAGTACAAGCGGCATCGCTTGGTCATCGAGTGCAAGTCGCTCCACAACTGGCCGGATGAGCGTCCAGAGCTTGCATTGAACGGGATGTTCCTCGTAAACAAGATCGTGCAGTGGCTCTGG
>JACOZA010000103.1 GCA_016181565.1 Candidatus Sungiibacteriota bacterium | reverse complement strand
ACTTCGCCTCAACCATTATTATTGAAGCTTGTTTGTTTGACGTTCCAGTCATAAATATCGCTTTCCCGGACTGGCGGGGGATTGTGTATCAATACGAGTACAATAAAGATTTGATTGATACTGGAGGCGTGGCGATGGCGTGGAGCCCCGATGAACTTGCCGAGAGGATAAATGCTTACCTTTCCGAACCCAGCCGCGATCAAGCCGGCCGGGCAAAAGTGGTCAGCGAGTATACGCCCTTCCGCGACGGTTGCGCATATAAACGCGTGGTTGACTTTGTTAGGTCTTTAACTTTATGAAGACCATTTTAATACCAATTCTTCAGGGTGTGGAAGCCAAAAACATTCTGCGCACCGACATCTATCGGCGTCTTATTGCCGAACCCGATGCCAGGCTCGTTCTCCTTATAGCTTCAAGCCAGCGCCGGGACTATTACGAAAAAGAGTTTAATCACGAACGAGTCGCGTATGAAGTTTTACCGCCGTATCGTCCTCGCGCGCTCGATCACGTTTTCAGTGAGCTCAAATTCAAGCTCGTAAATAACGAAACTTTTGACCTCCGCCGGCGGATGAAGCGCGAAGAAGGCGGAAGCTATTTTAGCTATTTCACGTCGTTGTTTTTTAATCGGGTGTTTGCCAGGAGCTCGGTGCGCAAAGCAGTGCGCTGGCTTGACTATCTTTTGGTCCGCCAGTCGTTTTTAGCCCCGTTGTTTGATCGCTATCATCCTTCCATCGTTTTTCTTGCGCACCTGTTCGATGATGCCGAAATTGCCATACTGCGCGAGGCAAAAAAACGCGGCATCAAAAGCATCGGCTTTGTAAATTCCTGGGATAAACTTACCGCCCGGGCTATCATCCGTCTTTTGCCCGACGAACTCGTCGTTTTTAATCAAATCGTCAAAAAGGAAGCTATGGATTTTGCCGATATGCCCGCCGAAAAAATTTTTGTCGGCGGGATCCCGAACTACGATTGCTATCTGACATACAAGCCGGCAAGCCGGGAAGAGTTTTGCCGCACGCTCGGCGCGGCACCCGAGAAGCGCATTATTGTTTACGCCCCTAATGGAAAATACTCGGCGCTCGCTGATGGTCCGATGATTGACCTTCTCCACTCGTTTATTGCGCGCTCGCTCATCCCCAATGCCGAGCTTTTAGTGCGGTTTCAGCCCAATGACGAAATTGATCGCTCCGTCATTGAAAGGCGGCCGTGGCTGATTTACGATATGCCCGGCGTGCGGTTTTCGCGCGGGCGGGGAGTTGACTGGGACATGACCGGTGCTGACATTCAGCGCCTGGTTGACACCCTTCACCACTCGTCGCTTTTAATGTGTTATACGTCGAGCTTGAGCGTGGACGCGGCGATATTCAAAAAACCGGTTATCAACATTAACTTTGAGCTCGAAAAGATAAAAAAGTTGTCGCAATCGCCGATCCAATACTATCAAATGACCCACTACAAAAATGCTATAAACACCGGCGGAATTCGTGTGGTTTCTTCCCCCCAAGAACTGCTGACCTGGGTTAATGATTACCTTAAGTCTCCGCAAGAGGATGAAGAAGGGCGCAAGCGTCTTGTCCGCGAACAATGCGGCGAACTTGACGGTCGAGCCGGGAAAAGGATCGCCGAGTTTGTTTTGAGCCGACTATGAACCTTGTTATTGTAAACTACCATTATATCCGCGAGCGCGGCGATAGCGGTATCCATCCCCTTTCGCCTCGCCTGGTGAAGTTTACCGCGCGGCCTTGGAAAAGAGGGAAGATAAACTCTGCGCCGTGACCTTTGACGACGGACTGGCCGAGCACTATAGGGTCGTCTGGCCTATTCTCCGCCAATACCAGGCGCCAGCCGCTTTTTTCCCGATTGGCTTGCCCCTCGCTGAAAAGCGCATGCCGTTAACTCACAAACTCCACATACTCTTGTCGGAAACTCCCATCCTCGATTTGATTCAACAGGTTCGGCGCTTTTTCGGCGGGCGGGTGCACATCGACAGCGAGCGCCTTATCAATCCCAAGCGGCGATTCGACGATGTTCTTACTTCCAACCTAAAAGAAACGCTGATAGCTTTGACGGTTGACGAGCGTTCCCGGTTAATCGAAGGATTATTTGGGCAAAGTCATTCCTCGGAACAGGAGCGCGAGCTGGTTAAAGAATTTTTCATGTCAGCCGAAGAACTCGGCGAGCTTAAGGCCAACGGCATGGACATCGGCTCGCACACTTACGGCCACTTGGCTTTGGATACCTTAAGCCGCAGCGAGCAGTTAGAAGAAATTACCCGCGGCCGGGAGGCTCTCTGCAATGCCTTGGGGTGCCATCCCGACATGTTCGTTTACCCGCACGGACGCTATAATGCCAACACTCTCGGCATTGTGAAAGGTCTCGATTTTAAACTGGC
>JACOZA010000040.1:9826-16861 GCA_016181565.1 Candidatus Sungiibacteriota bacterium | reverse complement strand
GTGGCTCTGGGACAATTATCAGATCCACGGCGAACGCATGGTCGAGGGGTGGGATATCGGTTCGCATGCGTGCATGCTCGAGCGGCGCATCCGGCATCTCGAGACGGCGGTGGGTAAGGCCATCACCGACCTCAAGCAGACCCGCTCGTGGTTGAAGGACAAGCGCTTCGCCGAAATCCGTCGCGGACTGGAAGTGGCGATGGCGGCTCCGCTCCGTTAGCCATCAAGGGTGAGGCGAGCAGCCCGAAACGCTCGCAGGTAGCCGACGATGTCCGTCGGCTATTTCTTTTATTACTTTCTACGTATCTTGTTTATTTACTCAATATAAAAACAATTGAGATGTACTGTTAATACGCTATAGCGTATTAAAAGTACGTAGAAAAAACTTTGGGGGAATTATTTAGTTGAACCGGTTTTCCTTCGCGTGGCGCGTGATTTCTTCGGCGAGCATTTTTACTCTCTCCTCATCCAGTTCTCTCAACTTTTTCCAGAGATTGACGCAATGGTCGCAGCCCTTGGCGTTCTTAATGTATTCGTCGTAACGATAAAGGGACGAGGAATCTTCACTTAGCTGTTTTACGAGATCGTGGTTGTGATTTTTTAACATGCTTGATTTCTTTTTTGATTGGCGCTTCTGCTTTAGTGGAAAGCTTGGGTTTGGGTTCGACCTTTGGTTTCTCAATTATGGGTTGGACCTGTACGGGTTCAGTGGGTTTAAAAAATTTTTCGATCAGGGCTTTAATCTTTTCTTGCGCTTCGGGAGAATCGTTAAATTGGCGGCGAATAGCCGCCTTTTCTTGCCGAATATGCCGGCGCAGGCCTTTAGAGAGTCTGGGGTAGTCAACCATAACTTAAAGAGCATACCAGGTAGTAGAAATTCGAACAAGTCGCGATTTGTTCTGCGCACTGAACATTCGAATTTTCACTGCCTGGATACGAGATAAACCGCTATTTCACAACGGCATGTCTTTTTTCAATGGCCGCCAGGAGCGATTCGCGAACGCCTTCAATCGAATAGCCGAACGTCTTATGCCCGCCGATGCGCGCCGCGCCCTCTTCGGGTTTTTGAGGATCGGTATACGTATCGTGAAAATCCGACCCGGCGCTACGCAGGAGTTGATACTTCGCGGCAAGTGTCTGCAAAAACTCGGTGTCATCCTCGCTGAAATTGCCGATGACCTCAAGGCCGTCCATCTGCCATCCAAGAAATTGCAAGAGAGTTTCCTCGACAAGCTTATAGTCCCTCATCGGCACCGTCGGATGAGACCAGATTGCGATTCCGCGGGCTTCGTGAATCAAAAGTATCCCGTCGGCAACAAAGAGGGGCACGCCGTGAACGTACGCTTTCGCTCCGTCGGCGATATACTTCGCAAAAAAATCCTGCCTCGTCGCGATGCCTTCGGAGCTCAATTTTCCCTCATTAAGTGGATTTTCGAGAACTGCTTCCGCGATGTGAGGACGCGCCACTACTCCCTCTGCCCGTCGCTTCACCTCCTCAAAGTCAACTGCAAAACCGAATTGGCGCAGTTTTTCAATTATCAATTTTGCTCGATGTTCGCGCTCGTTCTGCAACACATGCAATTTTTCGAGCAGTGCTTCGTTATGATAATCGATGCCAAGGCCCAGAATATGAATGCCGTGATTCTCGTGGTCGCATGAAAGCTCAATTCCCGGAATCACTTCGATACCGAATTCTTTTCCGGCCTCAAGCGCTTCCTTAACCCCACCGATCGTATCGTGGTCGGTAATGGCAATGGAGGTCACGCCGTTCTCTTGGGCCATCCTGACGCACTCGCGCGGCGAGAATCTGCCGTCAGACGCGGTCGTCTGAATTTGGTAATCGATCCTGCCAGAATATGCTTGACTGCCCGACATAGCTAGACGAGTTCGGGCGTAAATTCTACTTCCCACTGACCGTCTCGCTTCTCGATCCCGCCGCTTGTAAGTTTGACTCCCTCGGCTTCTTCCTCACGATGATCAATTTTCTTGCCGACTAATTCGCATTCGATTTCTTGTGAGGTCAAATGGATTACATGCATCGCCGGGAATACCGCGTCGTGCATCTCGCTCTCATACAAAACGTGGGATAGAAACCGCTCCAGTGTATCCGAAAAATTTTCTCCGTGGATATGTGCGCGTATATGGACGCCCCGACCCTTCTCGGGCGCCACATCGGGCCGCACGAATACCGCGAGACCCAGGAGCGCTCTTTGAAAAAGCTCGCGCTCGGTAGTCCCCCAAGCACGGATATGCGTTATCTCATCTCGTTCAAAAATATCGTACCCGTCTCTCATGTTTTTATATTTTTTTCTTAATGTTAATCAATCGCTCAAGCTCTTCACGAACCACCGCACGATCATCCCAGGGAATTTGCCTGCCGCCGGCCACCGCCATGGCTGATTCGGAGCCCTTGCCGGTGATAACAACAATGTCTCCCGCGCGCGCCGATTCTATGGCATCACGGATGGCGAGTCGGCGGTCTTCAATTACCTCGTAGGGGGCGCTTCCTATCGCTATTCCTCGTCGAACATCTTCCATAATAGCGGGGGGGTTCTCATCATATGGATCTTCGTTGGTAATAATCACGTGCGAACAATAGTCTCCCGCGATTTTACCTAACTCCGGCCGCTTCCATTTATCGCGCCCGCCGCCTGCGGCTCCCAAAACGCAAATCAACTTGTTGCCCGGACCTATCTCCTGCTTCAGCGTCTCATACACTTGGCGAAGAGCATTTGGCGTAAAGGCATAGTCTACGACCACTCGAATTTCCCCGCTCCGAATTTCCTCCATTCGCCCCGAGACACCGCCAAACTCCGCGAAAACTCGTCGCATTACCTCGTGCGAAACGCCGAACACCTCGCCGACGGCAATGGCCGCCAACATATTCTCGGCATTGAATTTGCCCCTAAGAGGCGCCATAACTTCCCATCCCTCCGCAAAATAAAGCTTAATACCGCGCTCATCAATTTCATATCGCGCAGGCGCAACGGTTCGGTTTATATTTGTTCGCTTATCTCTTATCTCAAGTCCATATCCAACTCTTTCCTTAGACGGAAAACTTAAGAAATATCCCGCATGCTCATCGCCAAGATTGACGACGGATATCCCTTTGCCCGCGAGCGCGCGGAAGAGTTCGCCTTTGGCTTTTTTGTAATTCTCAAACCCGCCGTGCGACTCGATGTGCTCGGGCGTCAGGTTTGTCAGGACAGCCGCGGCAAAATTGATGTATGCATGCCGATATTGCTTGATGCCTTCGGAGGTGACTTCAAGAATCACATGCGTGATACTGGCGCGCTTGGCGTCGCGCAAAAATTTCTGCACAAAAAATCGGCCGGGCATCGTCATCTTGAACCGATTTTCAATCATCTTCTCTCCAATCTTGAACCGCACGGACGACAAGGAGGCCGCTTTAAATCCTGCCGCGGCAAATAGTTCGTGCAGCATCTCGACTGTGGTGGATTTGCCGTTTGTTCCCGTGACGCCGATGATCGTGAGACCGCGGGCAGGAAATCCGTAAATCAGCGCTCCAGCAAATGCTAAAAGCCGATGATAAGTCGGCTGGAAAAACTCAAAAACCGGCTTGGGAACGACGTAGCGGCGCAAAAAATAAAATATTCCTTCCAGCATACGCGAATTAAACCACTTTACGCGCCAATTGGTATATACCTCGCCAAACCGGCCGAAAAACAACATCAAAAGCCGCGGGATATGATTTTCTCTCGCCCCCAAAGCCGATTTTGAAATTGGTTACCCCAGGCCATCTCTTTTCATCAATCCCACCAAAATCGAAGACGCCGCATCCCCATGCCCGCGCCGCCTGCAGAGCCCGCCAATGCAATAAGTGCTGCGCCTTCACATTTCGTAACTGATAGTCTGAAGCGCTGTGCAAACATGTTGCAGTGTCGCCATAGAAATTTATCACCGCAGCCGCCGCAATCTGGCTATTGTAGATCGCAAAAAGCAGCTCATTGGAAAACTCGTGCGAATTTGATTGCAGTAAGTGCTCATAATGCGTTTTTGGATGAAGGCGGAATCTGTCTCGCTCGGCAGTATGCTGCAGCAGCCGGTAAAAATCATCCACCGCGTCAGCGCCGACGCGCTTTTCTATCTCGACACCGTGCTTTTCGGCGAGACGAATATTGTAGCGAGTTTTGGAGTGCATCGCCGCCAGCAGATCTTGATCGGATTTCGTAAGATCCGCCAAAATTGTCTCTCGCGGCTGGAGATTTTGCGAAGTACGCGCTCCTTTTAGCGGCGCCATATCGTGTTCCGGTTCAAAGCGAACAAAGACCGGGTAGCCGGGAAGCTCCGCCAGCGCTTTTAAAAAAGCGTCGGCGTTTTTGATTTCCGGCCGTGGCGCGTACCAATAGAAAAGTCCGAGCGGCAAACTGTGTTTAAAAAAGACTGCGGATTCGCTGCCAAAGACAAGGCGATGGGCTTTCCGCCCATCGCGTTCTTGAATTTCCGCCCATTCGCGAGATTGCAGAAACGACTTCATCTTATTACCACCATTTATTACCCCCATCTCACTATTCTCTAATTCGTGCGAATTAGAGAGTAGCTTATGAGCATTGTGAATTTTATAGAATAGTCGATTGTCATTGTGCACTAACGTTTGCCTAACTTTTTCAATGCGGAAGACACGCGCCTTTCAATTGAGAGCGAATCGTCGCGAACTGACGCCAGCGCCTCTCGCGCTTCATCGCGCGAGTAACCGAGAGACAAAAGCGCGTCGAGAGCATCAGCTTCGTCGCGAAGCGCGGGGTGTTCGCCCACCGTGACTCCACGGCCGGACATCTTTTCCCGAAGCTCCAAGACAATTTTTTCAGCCGTTTTTCTACCGATCCCCGAAACTTTAGTTAGGTAGCCAGTATCGCCCGCGGCAATCGCGCGGCGCAGCTGATCAAGCCCGCCGGCGCCAAGAATCCCGAGAGCGCCCCGCGGCCCGATGCCGGAAATGGAAATCAGCATTTCAAATAATTCAAGCTCGGCGGGATGCATAAAACCGTAAAGCTCCAGCGCATCCTCACGCACGTGCTGGTGCGTGTAGAGGCGGACCTCCTCGCCGATGTTAGGAAGCTTCAGCATCCCGTCTTGCGACAAAAAGACACGGTATCCCACACCGCCGACTTCGACAGTCACAGACTTCTCGCTTCGCGACACGAGTTTTCCCGAAAGCGCGGCAATCATGAGTAAATGATATTAAATAAATGGATTATATCCCGATTTTAGTAAATTTTGGATTGGGGTGGATCTAGGTTCCGGCAGTTGATCCCACCTAAACCATGCTCATCGCTCGCATCGATCCGGTTCTTTTATTTCTGGTTCTCCCTCAATATATTCGGCTCTCGTATAGAGTGTAACGTAATGTTTCCTTTCCGCTGGCATGAGATCATTTGTCGTAGCCACAAATTTCGCGTCTCTAATTTCAAGCCCCGTTTCTTCTAGAACTTCTCTCTTGGCGCAATCTTCCCAAGATTCTCCAAACTCCAAATGCCCTCCCGGAAAACTCCAGGTGCCAGCTCCATGAGTTCCGCAACGCTTACCCATCAATACTTTGTCGCCCTTTACAACAATCGCCGCAATTCCAACCTTTGGGGTTAAATCCATAGAGATGCCTTCATTCTACGCAACTGCGGTTAAATAAAAAGCGGCTTAAAAACTCTTGTTTTCAGCTTAATTTATATGGTATAATTTCACTTTATGAAATTTAAGCTGAAAGCGCCATACAAACCGACCGGAGACCAGCCGCAGGCCATTGAGACATTGGCGGCAAATTTGAACGCGAGGGTGCGCGATCAGACGCTTTTGGGCGTAACCGGCTCCGGTAAAACCTTTACAATTGCCAACGTCATCGAGCGCGTCCAAAAACCGACGCTCGTAATTTCGCATAATAAAACTCTGGCGGCCCAGCTCTACCAGGAGTTCAAAGAATTTTTTCGCGAAAACGCGGTGCATTATTTTGTGTCTTATTACGACTACTATCAACCCGAGGCCTACATCCCGCGCAGCGACACTTATATTGAAAAGGATGCCAAGATCAACGAAAAAATAGATGCCTTGAGACATGCCTCAACCGCCGATCTTCTCACGCGAAAAGATGTCATCATCGTAGCTTCGGTCTCCTGCATTTACGGCATTGGTGACCCGGAAGAATACCAGAAAATGGCGGTACCGATTGCTGTGGGCCAGGCCGGAACAGCTCGGGATTTGGCGCGAAAACTTGTGTTTCTCCAGTACATGCGAAATCCCATTGATCCCGTGCAAGGCAACTTCCGCCTCCGCGAGAATCTGGTTGAGATTCATCTGCCGTCGGGAGAACTAATCGTCCGCGTCGAGTTTGAAAAAAATAAAATCGTCTCTATCCGACAAAAAACTCGTGCCCATGATGCCACCCCCGAAGCCCTCAAAGAGTTTACAATTTTCCCCGCAAAGCACTTTGTGACTCCCCAAAATAAACTGCTCTTGGCTATCGAGCGCATCAAGGATGAACTAAAAGACCAGTCGGAGAAATTTAAAAAAGAAGGCAAGGTGCTGGAGCTTGAGCGCATCAAACAGCGCACCAACTTCGATATCGAGATGCTGAAAAACGCCGGTTATGTGGCGGGCATTGAAAACTATTCACGCCACCTCTCATTTCGCAACGAAGGCGAACCGCCTTACACACTGCTCGACTATTTCTCAAAGGCGGCTGGCGACAAAAATTTTCTCACCGTAATTGACGAATCGCATGCGACTATCCCCCAGGTTCGCGGCATGTATAATGGCGACCGCGCCAGAAAATTGACTTTGGTTGATTATGGATTTCGGTTGCCTTCAGCGCTTGATAACCGGCCGCTGAAGTTTGAAGAATTCCGCGAGAAAACCGGCCAGACAATCTATGTCTCGGCCACTCCCGCCGAATTTGAATATGGCATCTCCAAAGACTCGAAACGAAAAATGCGCTACGTGGCAGAGCAAGTCATCCGCCCTACCGGCCTCGTTGACCCGGGACTCGAAGTTCGCCCGACCGAGCATCAAATTCAGGATTTGATC
>JACOZA010000040.1:0-9814 GCA_016181565.1 Candidatus Sungiibacteriota bacterium | reverse complement strand
TCAAAGAATTGAAAGCGCGCGTCGCCAAGAAAGAGCGCTCGCTCGTGATAGCGCTCACCAAGCGCCTGGCCGAAGATGTCGCCCAGTATCTTGCCGAGCATGGCTTGAAAACAACTTACCTCCACTCGGAAGTCAAAACGCTTGATCGGCCAGAAATTTTATCCGATCTCCGTAAGGGAGAATACGACGTCATTGTCGGCATTAATTTGCTCCGTGAAGGACTGGATCTGCCCGAGGTTTCATTCGTCGGAATATTGGATGCGGACAAAGAAGGTTTTCTGCGCAATGACCGGACGCTCCTGCAGATCATCGGCCGCGCCGCGCGGCATATTGACGGCAAAGTCATACTTTATGCCGACCACGTCACCGATTCGATGAAGCGCGCCATGGATGAGACCAGCCGCCGCCGCCAGATCCAGGCGGAATACAATAAGAAACATAAAATTACTCCGAAGCAGATTGTCAAAGCCATTCGCGGCTCCATCGCCGACGAAGCGCGTCAAATGGAAGAGCCCTTGCCCTTTATTCCCGAAGGGCCCCAAAAGCGCATGCGTGAAGCTCTCACCCGCGAGATGAAAAAAGCCGCCAAAGATATGAACTTTGAACTGGCAGCCCGCATCCGCGACCGGATTAAACACCTCTATCAAACTGCGACAAGTTAGTACTTCGCAACAGTATACTTTGATTCAACAAACTGAAGCTTGTCTTGATTCAGCCAATCAATCGTTTCGTCTACGCCATCAAAAAGATCGGGAAGTGCCAACGCCTCTTCTTTCGTCATCCACGCATTCCGCCCGCCATTGAATGTTTCGAGCAGTGCGCCCGTGGTTTCTTCTACACGAAAAACATAAAAGTATTTGTCTTCCAATAGATTTCCGGCAGGATCGTAGTCCATTTTATGTTTGATACCAATCAGCGTCAGGTCACCCCCAAGTCCTGCTTCTTCTTTTAATTCGCGCCTTGCCGTCTCATACACCGTCTCGCCCCATTTGACTTTGCCCGTCATAAATCCGTAGAAGCCGTAATACGGTTCTTTGAGACGTTGCTGAATGAGATATTTTCTCGCTCGTCCGGTCCCCTCGACACAACCAATCAGAACTCCGATCTTTGCCTGCCGCTCGAGCACAACTTTCTCTGTGTCAACATCAAACCGGTTCGCAAATTCCTTGCCCGCCGATGTCAATCGATATTGGCCTTCTTTCAATTTCTCGACAAATCCTGTGTCCATCAGCTTCTTTAAGTGAAAACTAAAATGATCCGTTGAAATGCGATTGATATTCAAATCAGAAAAACGCGCCTCGGGATTAAAAAGAAGGGTCTTTAAAATATCTCCCTGAATAGCGTGTATATCAGCCTTTTGTGTCATATGGAGATATCATATGACTTGCGCCAAACCTGTCTAGTAAAGTCAACTTAAGCAATAAGTCCAGTAACACTTGTAAAAGCTACGTATGAGGTATACCTTCTTGAAGTATGCCGATCACTCAATCCGCCAAAAAAGCTCTGCGTCAATCGAAACGGCGCGCGGCGCGAAATCTGACGAAGAAAAACGCCTACAAAGCGGCTGTCAAAAAAGCGCGCGCCCTGGCGCTGGCTGGAAAAACCAAGGAAGCGACAGCGGCTCTCTCCCTAGCTTATAAAGCGCTCGACAAAGCCGCGAAAACCAACGTGATATCAAAAAACACCGCAGCACGCAAGAAGTCGCGATTAGTGCGTTTCATCCGCTCTCAAGCTAAGAAATAACTTCTTAGAATCTGTATAAATTCAAAAACGAACTGTGTACTAATCATGCGCTATAGCGTGTAATTAGTACGCAAGCGCTCACAACCAGAAACCTATAACAAGATGAGGTTGACGAGGGAGGAGTAGGGATCGGAAAGCCCTATTTTTATTTTGGCATCCTCGTCAAAAAGACGTTCGTAGGCACCGCGGATCCGGCTCGGCTCAAGCCCGCGGGCTTTGGCCCGGGCTTTCTGCAAAACGAAAGGATGGATGTTCTCTTCTAGCCGCGCCTCTTTCCCGTCGGACATAAGAAGCAGTAATCGCACGTGATTGACGATGGCAGAAAAGATATATTGCTCGTTGGTGCTGGCTTGACGCAAAGCCAGAAGCGCGCGGAGAGCTTGAATGGAGTTCACTAAAAAGTAATCTGTCAGCGAAAAAATCTTGCGCTCGGCTGATTCTTTGGTCAGCGCCGGCTCCCCTCCTAGACCAATCTTTCCTGCTTCATTGGTTAACTGCCAGGTATCAGCGTGAAATTTATCAGTAAGCTCGGCAGTCACTGATGGAGCGAGCGCCAGGCCTTGCGCTTTCAGCCATGTATCGAACCACTTCTTGGCCTCGGCGATACTCATCGGGCCGAAGTGCTGGACCTTGGCGGCAAAGGGCTCGAGGGCTTTCACAAATTTTTGAGCGGCTGATTCGCCGGCATCATCCCACAAGACGACAATGGTATTGGAATCTGCCTGCCATTCTTCAGCGTTAGCTTTCATCTGCTTCAAAAACTTCTCGCCTGCTCGCGAAAAACGTTCTACAATAACTAGTTTCTTTTGCTGAAAGAGCGAAATGGATTTTGTTTCTTTGATAAAAGATGCCGCATCGTCTGTCTCCGCGTCGAACCGATGCAAATCCAAGACGCCTTTGATTTTTTTGCGGTATTCCGCCGCAATCTCGCGGAGTTTGGCGCGACTGCGATACGAGTCTTCGCCGTAGAGAATGTAGATCATACATCAACTTCGGTGAGAACAATGTCTTTCACTCTCTGATCAAATAAAATTTTATGGTGCCCATACACAGGAACTTGGATATTTTTCGCGCCCTCGAGATGGGCGTGCGTGGTAGGCCAAATGTGATTATCCCAAAACCCATAAATAGAGGTGATAGATCTGTTTACATCTTGCTTTGTGTCTAAATCACGGACGAGTTCACTTTCCGGCAGAAGTTCTTTGTAGTTTTGATAGGGAATAAGTTTGACCATATGTGACCCAAGAAAAGGGGTAGCGACGGCGATTACTTTTTTCACCCGCGCATCTGCGTTTTGAAAAGCCAAAATATATTTTCCCACTAAACCTCCCTTGCTATGACATACCATAACAACATTTCTAAGATCGCGTTCTTCTATAAAATCTCTTACAATTCTCGCCAACTTTGGCACTTCTCCCATCATATATCCAAGTTCTTTAATCACGTACACCGGATGCCCTTGATACGAAAGCGCGTCACCAATGTATTTGAGGAAGTGCCATTTACTGGTGATGCCTGGGATCAAAATGACTGGATTTTTGTGCGCAAGAACATACCCGAGGTAATGGTCCGGCGGAGTATGCCGCCAGATTGGATGCAGTTTCCCCCGAAAGAGGTAGCCGTAGTCAGCAACCCAATGACCCAGTTTTTTAATCATACTCTTTGGCACTTCGGGCAATAGTGCGCGCCGCGTTGGGCAATAACTATGCGCTTGATTTTGGCGCCGCATCTCGGGCAGGGCTCGCCCATCCAGCTGTAGAGAATGTAAATCATGACTAAATTTTCAATAAATAATCCGAAATGTAACCCCTGTATTTTTCTCGCAAATTTTGAAGTAATTCCTTATAGCATCCGAGTTTTCCTCGGCAAGATTCTCGCCCACAATGACAAATACGCTCTTCACCAGAAAGTTCATTGCCATATTCATATCCGAGCATCGCATAATCGACAGTCACCTCCTCGTCTTTCTCAATATCTTTGAAAGCTACGAACAATGTCCGCTCACGGATACCCAAATTTGGCTCACAAGAGTGACAAATGTATTTGCAGAGATTCCCCTCCGGCCGGGTGGGATCAATTTTCAGTTGATAATCTATTGGGATAGTATACTTTGTCGCTTGATTTACTATTGGGCCAAACGCAACAAAAACCAGTTCGTCTTTTTTAAAACTCTTTTTTGCAAATAGACTTTTCCCGTAATGTCCCGTTTCCTTCGCGTAGACCTGATCTTCAATACGATACATAGTCAGGAAAAATCGAATGTTTCAATATCAAGACGGCTATAGTCATAAAGAATTCTACTTTCTAAATCGTAGAAACTGTTCTCAAACTGATTCTTTGGATTTGATAACCGAAGAGGGTTCTTTTGGAATAAATATACTTCACTCTTGAGAGGCTTCCCTGGGTAGCCTTGGAGAATCCACTGTTCGGTTCCCAGTACAAAACGATTGTTAAAGTCCAGTTGCCCTTTTGCGGCAAGGTATAGGGTGATAATTTCTTCAAGAATGAACGTTTTTGCCCGCTCTCCTAATCCGTGCTCGGTCTTCTTGCAATCTTCTTCAACATATTTCTGAAAGAGATTGTCTTTTTCGTACATCTGCAAGACTTTATGCCAAGCAGGAAGAAAGACTTCAGAATTATCGAGCATTACCTGGCCAAAAGTATAGAAGGAAAAGGCTTTCTTAATCCAAACGTTGTCTTTTAGAACTAGGTTCAGAAATCCATTCTTGTGCTGGAACATCAGATCTTTATACCGGTCTCTCAAAATGTTGGCTGGCTGATCTGAATGAAAGTAAAGATAATCAGAATACCACATTACCATTCCAATCCCTTCGGTTCTCTCAATTTTTGTATCTATCCATTTTAGATATTCAAAACATTTCTCCGCACTTTGTTTATTACCGATTAAGCTCATTGAAATTCCGAAGAATAAAATGCCTTCCTCTTTGGGGAACTTATTGATGTCGAAGAATTGATTCGTTTTCGGTGCTGTTGCCATCTTGGTCATATACTCGCTTTACTATAAATTCTGGCACCTTGGACAAAAGTGAGTCCCGCGTTGGGCAATAACTATGCGTTTAATTTTGGCGCCGCATCTCGGGCAGGGCTCGCCCCCTCTCTGATAAACGCGGCGCTTAGTTTGAAAATAGCCGGGCGAGCCGTCGGGCTTGCGATAATCGCGGATGGAGCTGCCGCCCGTTTTAATTCCCAGTTTCAGTATAGCTCCAATAGCCTTAAAAATCCTTTTAACCTCTGCTTCTGTAAGCGAGCTGCCTTTTCGCAACGGATGGATCCGTGACGTCCATAGCACTTCATCGGAATAAATATTCCCGAGCCCGGCGATGCGTGTCTGGTCCAAAAGCAACGACTTTACCGGCCGGGGGCTAATTAATTGCGTATGCAGATACTCTTCGGTAAATCCCGAGCTTAGGGCATCCTTAGCCAATCTGCGCTGCTGAAAAAACTTACCTAAATGAGATTTTGGCATCAGCCAAATCCTCCCAAATTTCCGCAGATCGGAAAAAAGCAACGCGCCGCCATCCGCAAAATCAATCATAAATCGTATGTATTTATCTTTGTTACTTGTCTCTTGTCTCTTGTCTCTTACTAAGAAATGTCCTGTCATTTTCATGTGTGCGAGCATGACGCGTCCGGACTTCAAAAGGAAAATTAAATATTTCCCGTGACGTCCGATGGAGATGAAGGTATCGCCTCTTAAAATGGCGCCGATGGTTTTAAATAGCTGCTTGTTTTCAAAAAGCTGATGCGCGCTGGCTGACGCGCTTTTGATTTTTTTATGCAAAATGCTGCGTCTAAGCGCGCGAACGGTTGTTTCAACTTCAGGCAGTTCGGGCATAAAGAGATTTTTGGCCAATATCTTTTCGATACTGCATGCCGGCAAAA
Source organism: Candidatus Sungiibacteriota bacterium (assembly GCA_016181565.1). GTDB lineage: Bacteria > Patescibacteriota > Minisyncoccia > Sungbacterales > JACQCQ01 > JACOZA01. The sequence goes on along the minus strand of JACOZA010000040.1, from coordinate 4,168 downwards.
TGAATCTCGCTGACTGATTGATAGGCGGCGTCGAGCGCCCCATTCAGCATTTCCCCTACAGCAGTCGCACCAAGGACTCTCCCACCATTCGTGACAATGTTCGGGCCATCCTGCTTGGTGCCGGCGTGGAATAAAATTGTGTTTGGACTTTCAGCTTCGTCTAATCCGCTAATGGGAATATCTTTCACATATTCTCCGGGATATCCTGCTGATGCCAAAACGACACAGCAAGCATAGTGCTTTTCCCACTCAATCGGGACTGAATGCAGACGATGTTGAATACAGGCAAGTATTATGTCAGCTAAATCTGTCTTCAAGAGCCGCATGTATGATTGTGTTTCTGGATCACCAAAACGCGCATTGAATTCGAGAACCTTCGGTCCATCTTTGGTTATCATTAACCCCGGGTATAGTATGCCTACGAACTCTCTGCCACGCTTCTTCAAGCCGCGCAATGTCGGCAAAATAATTTTATCGCGGATCTCGTCCATCAAGTCTTCGCTCACCCATGGAACCGGCGCGATTGTCCCCATGCCGCCGGTATTGGGACCCGTATCGCCTTCTCCGATCCTTTTGTGATCCTGCGAGGGCGGAAAAAGTACGGCTGTTTCCCCGTCGCAAAAGGCGTGAACGGAGATCTCATGGCCGTCGAGAAATTCCTCAATGACAACTGTGTTGCCCGCCGCGCCAAAAACTTTTTTGCTAAGCATATCTGCCAAAGCCTGCTCGCCTTCTTCGAAATTCTTTGCAATAATTACTCCTTTCCCGCGCGCCAATCCATCAGCTTTAATCACCATAGGAAATTTTTGGCCACGCAGATAATCGCGTGCTGTAGCAAAGTCGGTAAAAGATTCGAAATCCGCAGTGGGGACTCCTTCCTCTCTCATAAAAGACTTGGCGAAAGCTTTAGACCACTCAATTTCGGCCGCTGCTTTCTGCGGGCCGAATGTCGGAATGCCAGCGCCAAGCATACTATCAACCAGCCCGTCCGCTAAAGGATCGTCGGGGCCGACAACGACAAGTTCAATCTGATTTTCATGAATCCAATCTATCAGCTTCTGATGATCTTGGAGATCAAGTAGGACATTCGTGCCGATGGAGCTCGTCCCGGCGTTCCCCGGCGAAATAAAAATCTCTTTTACGCGCGGCGATTGACTCAATTTCCACGCAAGGGCATGTTCCCTCCCGCCTCCGCCAACGATGAGGATCTTCATAGGTTCAAAAGTTTTTCATCTCGCCCCAGTTGGAACCGTGTTTGACGTCAACCACCAGCGGGACACCGATATCGTAAATACCCTCCATGACCCTCTTAATTTGGGGCACGAGTTTGGCAACTTCGGATATTTTAATCTCACACAAAAGCTCGTCATGCACCTGCATCAGAATATGCCCTAATTCCTGATTCCTGATTCCTGATTCCTTAAAAAACTTATCCACCGCGATCATGGCCAGTTTGACGATATCTCCTGTGGCCGTTCCCTGAATCGGCGCGTTCATGGCCATCCTTTCGGCCTCGGCGCGCACTCTGAAGTTGGGCGAGTTGATTTCCGGCAAATAGCGCCGACGGCCGAGCATGGTTTCTACATAGCCGGTTTTTCTGGCGCTCTCCAATGTTCGCTGCATAAATTCCTTGATCTTGGGGAAATCATTAAAATATTCCTGCATAAATTTTTTGGCATCGGCAAAAGGAATGCCGGCCGACTCGGCAAAAGCCCGCGGCCCCATGCCATATAAAATCCCGAAATTGAGTGCTTTGGCGGCATAGCGCATGGCGGGCGTAACCTCTTCTTTAGTTTTAAGATTATTCACCTCCATCGCGGTCATGGCGTGAATATCGCCGCCCTCCCAAAACGTCTCTTTCATTTTCTCGTCGCCCGACATGGCGGCGGCCACCCTCAACTCAATTTGCGAATAGTCGAAAGATACGAGTTCGTATCCCTCCCGCGCCACAAAAGCTTTTCTTATGCGCCGGCCGAAATCGGTGCGCGTGGGAATATTTTGCAGATTCGGATTCGATGATGAAAGCCGGCCGGTGGAGGTCAACGTCTGATTTAGGGTGGTGTGAAGCGCCCCGTCCTCGGCCACCAGTTTCGGCAGCGCCTCAATATAAGTCCCCTGCAGTTTGGCCACCTCGCGATAATCCAGAATTTTGGCAACCACCGGATGAGTGTCCTTAATTTTTGCTAGCTCCCCAGCGTCGGTGGATATAGCGCCGCCCTCGGTTTTTCGGATACCGGCCGCTCCGAGCTTCAAGGTATCGAATAAAATCTCGGAAACTTGCTTGGGTGAATTGATATTGAATTCTCTTCCCGCCAATTTATAAATTTCTTTCTCAAGCGACTGCAGTGTTTCAGCGACTTCTTTGGAAAGATGCGCAAGAAACGCGAGGTCAAGTTTCATGCCTCGGTCCTCAACCTCCGCCAGAATCGGAACAATCGGCATCTCAATTTCGGCAAATACTTTCCAGAGCTCGCGCTCGCGGAGACGCTTCTCGAGAGCGGCGGCAATTTCGAATATCCAATGGTGAAATTCGCGCGAGGGAACTCCCGCCTCGCGCGCCGCGCGCTCGAGAGTATAGGAGCGCTCCCCGGGCTTCAAAAGGTAAACTGCGATTAGAATGTCGAAATCATCCGCCTGCGAAATGTAGCTTTTAAATCTCTTCAAGACAGATTTTTCGTCAAAAAAGATTCGCCGGCGCTCTTTTTTAAATACGGACTTGAGGAACAGCGATTCGATGAGCGAATCCGGAATTTCATACGTATGAGTTTTTGAGGCGAGCCTGATCTTGGCGTCTTCCGCGACAAAGGCCAGCGCCTTTTCTTTGGAAAAATCCGCGCTCCTCGGAATTTTCTGTGTCCCGCCAGCTGGCATTTCCGGCTGACCGAAAGGGCCGGACGGCGGCATGCTCGGCTCTATTTTTTCATCTTTGCCAATGTAGCCGAGCCGCCGCAGAAGCGAGGTAAATCCAAACTCGCGGAACAGCTTTTCGACCTCGGCTAGCCCGTGCGGGCCGTGCCACTCGGCCTTAGCCAGCGAGAAGGCAACCGGCACTTCGAGATTAATGGTGGCCAGGGTCTTGGAAAAAAACGCTTCTTCTTTCTGGGCTTCCAATTTCTCGCGAAGAGGTGCGGAGAGCTTGGCTTTTTTCAGCGACTTATAAAGATTCTCGATTGAGCCGTATTTTTCCAGAAGCTCGGAGGCAGTTTTTTCGCCGATGCCCTTAACTCCGGGAATATTGTCCGATGGATCTCCGCGAAGCCCCTTAAAGTCTGCGAGTTGATGGGGGGCGAGGCCGTAGCGTTCCCTAACCGCTTTCTCGTCATAAGTTACGGTATCGGTTACGCCTTTTCGCATGGTGTAAACCGAGATGTTTTTATCAACCAGCTGAAGGGTGTCCAAATCCCCCGTCACAATAATTACACGCACGCCTTTTTCTTTCTTGGCAACCGACTTAGCGATGGTTCCAATCACGTCATCGGCTTCATATCCAGCGTGCTCCAGCACCGGAATATCGAAGGCCTGGCAGAGACGCCGCACGTTTTTAAATTGGCCGACAAGCTCGTCCGGCGCCTTGGGCCGCTGGGCTTTGTAGCGCTCGTACGCTACGTGGCGGAAAGTCGGCCCCGCCATATCAAAAGCCGCCGCAATATAATCCGGTTTTAACTCCTGAAGAATCCGCAGGAGTATCGTGGCAAACCCATAGACCGCGCCCATGGGCTCGCCCGCCGGATTGGTGAGAGCCGGCAAAGCGTGAAAGGCGCGATGAATAATCGCGTGGGCATCGAGGAGAACCAGCATTTTCTTTTTGGATTTATTTTCTTTGGGGGGCATGAAATTTTACAATCTGAATCTTTCGCGTCCGCGGCGAGTGATGGCGCAGCCGAATCACCAGATCCGGCTGGGGGATCCAGCGCCGAATTTTCTCGCCCCATTCGACAACAACGAGATTTGCTAGGTCCTTGAAATAGTGCGAGATGCCCGTGGAGCGGAATATCTTTTGCGAATCGATGCGGTAGGCATCAATGTGAACTAGTTTTCTGAAAGGGAATCTTTTGAGAATTGGATGTTCATGGGCAAAGACAAAGGTTGGTGAAAGCACTCTTCCGGAAACGCCGAGGCGCTCTGCAAGAAGCCGCACGAAAGTGGTTTTTCCGGTCCCCAGCGCTCC
>JACOZA010000039.1 GCA_016181565.1 Candidatus Sungiibacteriota bacterium | reverse complement strand
TGCGCCACTCCGAGGGTCGATACTCGAAATAGCTAATCTGCATCGTTTAGGGCGTGGACTACTGGGGTATCTACAATTTTGTTGCGAGCAACAAAATTGAATTCAAAAGTCAAAACGCAAAAGGCAAAATGACAATGAAAAATTCAAAATTATCGCTGGCACGGGCATTTCTGCCGTGCTCTCACTGTCGCCAGTGAGTTCGGACTGTATCATGACGGAGGTGATAGGTAATAGGTGCTAGGTGATAGAAAGTTGGTTTGCGCTTGCGGCGCTTTCCTTCTCGCTATCACCTGCGACCTGTGACCTGCCACCTTCGCCCTCGGCGTGCAGTCTCTGAGGGGTTTAGTCTGGTGGATTGAGTTTCCTCCGAAGCTCTCGAATCGTGATCTGACGATTGTTCTCGTCCATCGAGCCCGGGCAGTCCGATTCGTAAAACCGCTTCGGTCGTTGCGTGCGATACCACTCACGCGACTCCTCTTCGAGCCGGCGCAGTTTCTGGTAGTCGCTTTCGCTATCCATTGCGGTATATCCTCCTTTTGCTACTAGACTTCCCTGCTGGTTGTCCGTCGCGTCAAACGCGACGAGCCACGTTTGACGTGGCCGTCATATTCAACACTCGCCGGATGCTTTTTCACCACTTCTTCACCACTCGCGGTGGACTTGTCGTCAAATCCACGAGTTCTCTCGGCGCCGCGTTTACTGCTCCCACTCCGGGAACGACAATCTTCAGCGGCACCGCAGGATTCTCTGCCGCGTAAATCGCGGCATCATCTTTGGGAGCATCAAACTCCCGCGTGGCAGTCGGCACGTCTTCGTAGAACCGAGCAGTTTCGCACGTCAAACGATATCGCGGCATGACCGCCTCCTCTGTGTGTTGTTGTGGTAGCACCGGATACACCGGATGTTCCAGCATATAGCTTCCAACATTGCTTACGCTTTGCCGGAATCCTCGACCGCGTCAGACGCGGTCGGGACAAGTTTTTTCTGTTCTTTGTTTTGAGACGCTCCACTATTATACTGCGCAGTATCGAAGTGGCTAGCTCTCCTTTGATTTGATAGAACAGGGACCAGTTGCTCACCGTACCCCTACGGTTCGCTACCAAACATTTCTGTCCGGTAGCGAGTCACGTGTATGCGCAGAGAAAATCTTCTGAAACTCAAGGGGGTCAATTCATGGCGCGTAGCGCCTTATGAATAGGGAGGTTGTAAGGGTCTCCCCCTTGGTGAAAGAAAATTTTCTCTGCGCAATGACACGTGCGAGCGTGTTAATCCCATTCGCTCCCCACGCTTTCGTCTGTGAACGTCAGGACAAGGCCAGTGACATGCCTTCGCCTTTGGTATTCTCCTTGATATCAACGGATTTCACCCCTACACCAAGAATTCTAGTCACCTCTCCTTGCCTCAAGTCGTGCCGTTTCGAATGCGGCCTCACTGTTAAGCAGTGAGATTTAACATCCGACTAACACAATCGTCTGGAGACCCTTTACGCCCAATAAATCCGGATAACGCTTGGAGCCTTCGTATTACCGCGGCTGCTGGCACGAAGTTTGCAGCTCCTTATTCATCTGGTACGGTCAGGATAGTTGGATCTCTAGGTTCCATTGGTTTTAGAATCTCAGCCATGCATTAATTAATGCCGAGAGCTGTTTTCCCAAAATTGTGTAATCTTCTGAATACGACTGATAATCTTTTTCAGAAAGATACCCCAAGTCAATTGAGAATTTTAGATGTACCTGCATTTCATCACAGGAGGCTCGAGCCATACCTAGATATCGCAGATATTCCTTCTTAAATTTTCTTCGTGCAAAACCTTCTGCGATATTTGCCGCAATTGATTTTGATGCACGTCTCATTTGCCCTCCTAACTCCGTTTTATCCGGAGCAGGAAATTTCATAGTTAATAAGTGAATGGCAAGCGCAATTCGATATGCTCTTTGATAGACCTCCAAATCTTTGTACGTCTGAATTTTTACCATCCATTCAATTATTCCATGAAACCTAAAAAACCAACTACCCTTCTTCCCAGATAAAAGCAGTTTACAGGCCGAAGCCCTTCTTCCTGCACGCGGCGTCGCTCGGTCAGGCTTGCGCCCATTGCCGAATATTCTCGACTGCGGCCACCCGTAGGTGTAAGGTCCGTGTCTCAGTACCCTCGTTGGGGGTCACCCTCTCAGGTCCCCTACCCGTCATAGCCTTGGTGAGCCATTACCTCACCAACTAGCTGATAGGACCTAGGCCCCTCCCCGAGCGGATTGCTCCGTTTACTCGTACCTCGCTGCTGCTCGGCACTCAAAATCAAAGTTAAAAAATCAAAATTAAAAGTTTATGATGCGCTTTCAGCGCTTCCATAATTTTTCATTTTGAGATTTACATTTTGCATTTAGTGCTGAACATTAGTGAGGCACGAGGCCATTGGGTATTAGTCCGCCTTTCGGCGGATTATTCCCATCTCGGGGGTAGGTTCCAAGGCGTTACTAACTCGTTCGCCGCTCTGGTCAATATGGTATCTAGGTTCATAGGAATCATAGGTAAACCCATGAAACCTAATTCCCTATCAACCAAAAAGACCATCGCACGACTTGCATGCCTTATCCACGCCGCCAGCGTTCATCCTGGACCAGGATCAAATCCTCTATTAGATAACAGGGAACCACGAATATATACGAATTACTACACGAAAAAATACGAAAATTTCGTACGTGTTCGTGCGTTCTTTCGTAACAATTTGCGGTTACACCTGCCGAGAACAAGAGAAAGAAAGATACCACGCCACGCGCGCCGCGCCTGCGGCGCGCGTGGGTGATTAGTTGGGAGGGGCCATGTCCCAGGGGCCTCCATGATCTGGGAGAAACAGGTAATCCATGCGAGTATACAACGCATCTGCGAGGGAAGCAGCCATATCTGCACTTCTCGGCATACGAATGCCGCGTTCCCATAGCGAGATCGTTCTCGCAGTGACTCCAGCTCGCGAAGCTAACTCGCGGCGCGTGAGGCCCAGGGCCAAGCGCGCGCTTAGAATCGCTCGCGGGAAATGTATTTTTTGCAACTTCGACCACGCACTGGCCTCTAGCTTCATGCTCGCCTCCTTAGGTTGGCCGCCGCACCAGCTTGTTATTTCACGAGTCCGTTGCCGCGACTGTACTGCTGAATGACAGCCCCGCTGATAATCACGATGAGTCCTATGAGCGACAGAACGAATAGTGCGTGGGGCATTTGGAGTTTTCACCTCCTTTGGGTCACCGGACCATCCGACTTCGCCATGCAACCGAGTCCCACCAGTGACTTCTCCGAGGTAACCGATCGCATAGAGGTGTTGCTTCCGTCGCCGGGGCCCACAAGAGTTGCTCCGCATGTTCCTTCGGTTCCCTTGTGGGATCCGTGAAAGCCATGTAGTCATACAGCTCTTTGTGCTCTGTATCTTCTACGCCTCGATAAGCAGGCATCTGCATCCCAGCCTCCCGAAAAGCGCGAATGAATGTGAGCAGCACTCGCGGATGTATGCCGCGGTCCTTCTCGAATTTGAAGAGCAGCTTCAGTCTCCCCCGCTTTTGCGCGAGAAGGAAGCGGAGGCGCTCGGAATCGCTCATCGAGAGCAAGTCTTCTGCCATCGCAATTCCTCCTTAATCTACTTTTCCTTCTTTCTCTTGTTCTCGTTCTTGTAAACCACGAATATATACGAATAATTGCACGAAAGAATACGAAATAGTTTTTGTACGTTTTCGTGTATCCTTTCGTAACGATTAGTGGTTTACTTGTCGGAACAGTTGGAATTTTTCCAGGTTCCCGATTACCATTTCATATTTCTACAAAACGGAATCGGGACTACTATTTCCAGCACACATTTTCGGAATCAAGGTATACTTGACATAATAAATAATATAGTATATAGTGCATTTACACAGGAGGTGAGCCATGGATTACACCATCTCTCTCGTACGGAGAAGTAACGGCCAGCAGATCGGAAACCTCACTGCTCCACGGCTCCCGTCGGTCGGTAGCATCGTCGATGCTCCTGACGGCGAGATCTGGGAAGTCCTGCACGTCGCTCCGTTGAGCGACGGCAACTACTGGGCCGCTGTGCAGCCCTTCACCTTCTAGTCAGCGGGATAGCTCGCTGGACCGCGACTCAGACTCAGTCTGGGTCGCGGTATTTCATTTCTCCTATTTCATTTCTCCAAAAATGTGTGCTGGAAATTTTTGTGCTACACCCATTTAGAACTTTTTTCTAAATGGTGTATCTATTCACTTTTTAAACTGCTATCAAATCATCTATGTCTTCTAGCCGCCTAATTTACCCAGTAGACTAGAAACAACACACCCACCACTAGCCCCTTGTAAGAACCAATGGTGGATGTATTCCACGACTCACTTGTTAAGTTTTTCTCGATCCCAACATTCCGATAGACCGAGCAGCCCCCAATCCTTCAATAATCTAATAAACAAGTACAAGTATTCGAGACGCTTTCTATTATATTCTGCAAGCCCGCCATGTCAAGCGCCCGTCAGCTAACTTACAAAATACATCCAGTAGCTCAAAAATCGGCAAAAATGAGGCCCGCGCACCCTTCTGCGACGGGCCTAGATGGAGTTGCCGCCGAACGGCGGATCTCGCGGCTCGTCCTCTGCTAGGCGCCGATCAACGAACGCCCAGATGACGCATCCCGCTAAAACCCCAAGTGCGGCTATGAGCCCCGACCGAAAGACTGCCAGGCACACCAGATAAACCGCTAGCAAGACGCAACCGCCCTGGACAATTCTTAAGAAGAGCACGCCGCATCACCTCCCTTGAACCAGTCAGTTGGTTTGTGACGATGGGATGATGGACAGAAACCCCACCACTACCATACACTGTAGCATGGTAGTGGACGCTGTCAGCGCGCGTGGTTGTCTGAAACTGAAAAGGGCTTAGTCCGCAAAAAGCAATGCCGCGCCTATCGCTTGAGCCGCATCGCCTAAAGATCCAAACTCAATCTCGGGGAACGAATCATGCTTAAGAAAGTCTAAAATACGATTTTTCAAATCCACAATATCATAATTCCCAGCCGCGATTGGGCCGCCTCCTAAAACAATAAAAGATGGATGGAGTCTTTCGATCACTTTAGCAATCCCCCGGGCATATGCATCAACGGCTGTTCCCTTTTCTTGAAATTCCATTCGCGCCAATTCTTCCCACTCGAGGCCGTCTAAATGAATCGAGTGCCCGAATTCTGCCGCCAGTCCATCTTCCCCCACAATAAATTCTCCGTTTTTCCAAATTGCGGCTCCTATCCCGGTCCCAAAAACGATCCCGACGACATTATTTTTCTCAACCATCTTCCTCCAAGCAAGTTCTGCTCGTAAAAAACAACGCGCATCGTTATCAAGTCGCATGTCGACTGCCGTTTTGGGAAACAGATCAGAAACTCCAACCCCGTTGAGAAAGGATAAGTTTGCCGCGCTTGATACGCGGCTTGAATTCGGCAAGACACTCCCGGCAACGGACACGCCGATGCCAGCAAGATCTTTATTTTGGTAAAACGGTTTTAATGCGGCGGACAACTCGATAAGATTTCGTGGGGTCGGAAAAATTTTCGGCCGGCAGGCCTGCTTTTCAAGACCTTCAAGCCGCACAATGCGAATTTTTGTCCCTCCTATATCAACTCCGAGATAATATTTCGACATAAAAATATTTTACCTTCCAACGTGAGCTATTGACAGTTTAATCGATAATTGATAGCTTGGCCCTGCCAGAGATGCCCAGCCTCGGCCGGGCTGCTCCCTTGAGGAGTTTGAGTCAAGCAGGAAACTGCGAGACAACGCTGGGGACTAGACTAACCCAAAAAGCGCATCTCTGGCGCCCCTCATAACCCGAGGGGTTCTTATTTTAGAACGGATTTTCCAATATCCCAATACTCTGGATGACCTTGTGCTGTCTTCACCCAATACCACCATTCTGCGCCCCAGAGATAATACTCTTCAAACCCCGTCGCCTTGGCATACTCGATCGTCTCGCGAAAATATTTCGGACTGAATATTTCCAACTGCCGCTCGTACGGCGTCTCGTTTAAATGCTTCGGCGACCAGGGTTCGCCCTGCAGCTCAATCACCAGAAACGGCTGCTTGGGATTGGGAATAATCGAGCGCGTAATTTGTTCTTTCAGCCTGAAATAATTCGGTGTAATGGGATATTCAATCACGCCAAACAAAGGCCCGATGAGCGTGGGATACGCCTTGCGGTACATCGTCGTTCCGAAAACATCTCCATATTTGGCCACGACCGCCCAAAGACCAAACTCTCCGCCATCGGTCATGAGAATCCGGCGCGACGGATCTAGCGAGCGCACGAGATTCACCTCTTGCTCAAGAAAGTCGGCACCCCGCCGCTGGCACTTGCCGAACATCAGATACGGTTCATTCTCTATCTGCCACATCTTAATGGCGTCATTTTTGCGATACTGCTTGACAACAGCGCCAAGATGCTTGCGGAGCGCCGCTTCCCGCTCCTCCACCGTAAGCCCAAGCGCCCATTCCGGAATGTGGCATTCCGGCCAACGCGGTGTTTTTAACCCCATAACCAAAACTACGTCCGGTCTTGGGTCAGATCGTCCCACGCGCTCTAACTGCCAATCCAATACGCTAAAATCGTAAATACCGCGTTCACGTTCAATCTCATCCCAATACGCAATCAGGCGAAGTTTCTTTGGTTTTAGTTCCGTCAAGATTGCGTCGAAATTATTTCTCCAATCAAGTCCCAACTGGCTGCTAAACTTGTCCGAAAACGTCACGCCCCAGGCAATCGGCCGATCTTCTATGACCGCCGGCAGATTCCGCGCGTATTCTCCCAGAGTCAGCCACCCAAGACCGATAGTAATGAGAACCGCAGCAACTATTTTCCCAGCAAGAACTTTGCCCCGGAACCGTTCCCGGAGCACAAACCACGCCAGTACGAATATGATGACATACCTAAGATTCTGGGTGGCGTCGACAAGCGCCGGCTCCGAAAGGAATATGGCGCCAGAAATAAAAAGCGACCCTAGCGACGCATACCCGCGATTTAAGAAATAGAGCCACCGATTACTGGCCGCTGTGTGCTCGGATTTCTCCAGAATATCTTTGCGAAGACGCCGGGAAAGCAAAACGGAAAGCGCAAACAGCACTCCGCCGACCTTGATCCAGAAAAAGCCGGTAATGAATGACGTTTGACCAAATACGATCTTTGAAGCCACGTGTGATGCGGCAAGAAACATACTGCTCCCCAGAATATAAAACAACACTCTCGCGCTGAAATCTTTTTTCTCCACAAAAAACAGCAAGAACCCCGTGGCAACCAAAAATAAAAAGCCAAGAATGTCAAAGATTCCCAACCGCGTGTTTAGGAATAACCAGCTAAAAAGCAGGGTGAATATCGGCGAGAGTGACCCGATCAACGGCAGAGTTTCAGATGCCTCGATTTTATCAAGCACCGCAAAGAGAAAAAAAGTCGAAGCGATAAAGAAGACGCCGGCAATGATACCCAAAAGAATTACCTGGAGAGACGTAGCCTGAAAACCAAAGGGCAGCAAAAGCACGGCAAATCCGCCTAAAATGCCGAACCAGAAGGTGTAGGACCAGGCGTCGATCGAGCGCTTTTTCAAAAGCAGCTTGTCGAAGACTGCCGCACTTCCGAGGATGCCCTGCGCTGCCACCGCGACGGGGAGCCAACCAATCATCAAATTTCGATTGAATTAAGAGTAATAATCTTCTTATACTCAAGCGCGCTCGGCCGAATTTCCCTTTCAAATGTCTTGTAGTTAATTTCAACAAGCCCGAATCTGCGACCAAAACCCCCTTGCCACTCGAAATTATCGAGAAGCGACCAATGAAAATATCCTCTTACATCGACGCCTTTTTGCATTGCTTGGGCAATAAATTTAAGACTTTCTTTTATATACCATGATCGATTTTGATCCTTAGCATCGGCTAAACCATGCTCTAGGATATAAACTGGTTTATCAAATTTTTTCATCTCAACTAAAATAGGCAATAAACCTTGAGGGAAAAGTTCCCAGCCCATATCACTAATCTTTTTATTTTCGTTAAATTGAATCCCCCATTTAGAAGTAAATGGATTAAAACGAACGCGAGTATGATAATAATATTCGAGTCCAACAAAATCTGAATATTTTATGAATTCAGAAAAAAGTGGATTATTCCGCCACCATTTAATAAGTTTTAGAGTCAGTTTGTTTAATAAGGTGTTTTTATATAGATCAAAGTAAACCAAGGTCTCCGCAATGCCGATTTGTGAATCAAGATCAACCTTTTTAATGACGTCATAGGCTAGTTTGTGTGCCTCAAGCAATATATGTAAACACCGTCTTGCAGAAAGAAAACTAGTTTTGTGGGGTGGTCGCCACCCGATTAAATAACTTTCTCGCGCGACAGTTTCGGGTTCATTTTGTGTGACCCATATTTTTACGATACTACCGTATTCATCTGCGAGTTTCGAAACATAATTTAAGAACATCATTGGCGCGTGAGAATTGAGCCATCCGCCTTTGCGGACGAACCACAGCGGCAATGTGTAATGATATAAAGTTACAACCGGTTCAAGCCCACGCTCTTTTAGCGCCAATAAGACTTGTCTATAATGCTCGATCTCTTTTTCATCAAATTTTCCCTCTTCCGGCTCAATACGAGACCATTCTATGGAAAAACGATGAGCATTATGACCAAGAGATTTTGCAATATCAAAGTCTTCGCGAAAACGGTTGTAGTGATCGCAAGCCTTGCCTGAAATGTAATCGTCGGGATTTAATCCTCGAGTTTTGAGTTCCGCGATGCGCTTGGGAGATTTCTCCCACTCCGTCCAATCATTGTGATTCCCGCCCTCAACTTGATGGGCCGACGTCGCCGCGCCCCAGAGAAATCCTTTTGGAAACTGAAACTTCTGCCCCATATTTTCACTAAGATGCTCTAGAGTATCTTAGTACACTTTTTTGTCTTAGTGAAGAAAGCGCCAGCGACCTCGCCCGACCTGTCGAGGCAGTTTTCGCCACTCCTTTTGAAAACTTTCCGAAATTTTCTCGAGCACGTTTTCAATCTTTTCTTGCTTTTCGATTTTCTTTAGAACTAGACGAAATCCGTTCCCACCCCGGCGTAAACGCTCGCTGACAGCAGCAATTGTTGTTTCGCCTACTTTTAGAATTCGGCCGATATCCGCATAGGAACGTCCTTGCTCTAGAAACAAAGCGATCAATAAACGCTTCCCCAGCATGGCCTTTTCGGTCGTGGTGAGCAAATCGTCAAAAAATAACTTCAAACCTTGTCGATCTCGAATCAGTAGAGCAGCGGAAACAACTCGATTTCCTAATTCGTCTAATTGCGATGGTGTGAGGCGATAGGAAGAAAGATGGGGCATGTCTTATACTCTTATACTCTAGAGTATCATAGTGTGGGAAATAGATGATAGGTTCATATACACTGCTGATCTCAGCGAGCATTTTTTTTGCGCCAGTCAGCAATTTTTTTGTGATTACCCGAAAGTAGGATCGGTGGCACTCGGTACTTCTTTCCTTTATACGTTAGCGCCTCGGGACGCGTGTAGTGCGGATACTCAAGTCCCTTGCCCGCAACCTCAGCTCTTACCAAGAGATTCCAGTGTGATTCTTCCTTTAGCGATTCAAGCCGAATGACGCCGGGGATTAACCTAGCCACGGCCGAAATTACGACCATAGACGCAACCTCGCCATCGGTTAAAACATAGGGTCCGATAGAAATTTCCTCGGCCTTCAGCGCCAAGCGCACGCGCTCGTCAATCCCCTCATACCGGCCGGAAATGAGAATAAGCTGGCTGTATTTCTTGGCCCAATCATACGCCATCTTTTGATTGAACTGTCGGCCTTTGGCAGAAAGTACAATAATTTTGACTTTCGACTTTTGACTTTTGACTTTTCTCAAAACAGAAACTGCTTTGAGAATCGGCTCGGCCGTCATTACCATGCCTGCTCCGCCGCCGTAGGGCTTGTCATCCACGCTTTTGTGTTTGTCGGTTGAAAAATCACGCGGATTATGAAAATGAACGTCAATCAAATGCTTGGCGCGAGCCCGCTTCAAAATCGAAACATTTAAATATGAAT
>JACOZA010000092.1 GCA_016181565.1 Candidatus Sungiibacteriota bacterium | reverse complement strand
TTTTGCACTTCGCCCTTCAAAGCTAAGAGGCGAGCGTAAATTTCACGCGAAATGCGAATGCTAACATCGCCTTGCCGCAAATCTCTACTGTGCGTGAAACGTCACCTACGTGATATAAGCCTTTTCTCATCAATACCCCTTCTGGTGTGGTAGGCCGAGTATCGCTTTAAAACGCTCAAGCCAATTACCGACTAGTTTCTTCGCGCAGTCTTCGCAAATGCCGCTTGTGAAAATCCACTTCCGCGTCTCACAAATGCGGCAGACACCAAACTTCATCATATCAGGTCAAAGTCCTAGTTTGACAAGGTGAAGCGAGAAATCTTCGCAAGATCATAGAATCATAGACTTGAAAGAGGTATTAAGGCGTGTTAAGCTTTAAAAATCATGCTCGATATCAGACGAAAAAAAGGAGTGCGGGTCATCTGGGTGGCCATCTCCATTATTGCGGTACTCTCCATGGTGGCCTTCACCGTCTTGCCGCTCTTGCTCGCCTACTAATCATCATAAATAAAATTGCCGGAAACAAAAACCCTCCCGATCGTCAGGAGGGTTTTTGTGTACGCGCTAGCGCTTTAGCATCTTCAAAAAAACATCGGGAGGAATTTCTACCGTCCCCCTACCCATCTCGGCGAGGCGTTTTTTCCCTTTTTTCTGTTTTTTCCAGAGCTTCATTTTGCGCGTGCGATCTCCGCCGTAAAGGTATCCCGTCACATCTTTTCGCATCGCCGCCAGCGTCTCCCGAGCGATTACGCGCCCTCCGACCGCTGCCTGGATCGGAACCGTGAACACTTGCGCCGGCAACAGTTCTTTTAACTTAGCGACAATACGTTTTCCTTCTTCGAAGGCTTCCGCTTTATGTACCACCACCGAAAACGCTCGCTCGCGCTTGCCGGCAATCAGAATGTCGAGACGCTCGAGCTCGCCGGCTTCATATCCTTCAAACTCGTACCCCAGCGAGGCATATCCCGACGTTGCGCTCTTCAGGCGATCATAAAAGTCGAGGATTACTTCTTTCAGGGGCACTCGGTAAATAACCAGAAGTCTGGCCGCGGAGAGATAGCGCGTTTCCATATACCGGCCCCGGGTCGACTCAAAAAGTTTTAAAATTCTGCCGAGATGCTCGGCGGGCGCAATGACTTCCGCTCGAACCCAGGGCTCGGCAATTTCAAGAAGTGCTCCCTCGTCGGGAATATCGGCGGCCGCATACGCCATTTCCTCCTTACCCGAACGCAGTTTCACACGGTAAGACACCGAAGGCGTTGAGACAATCATCTGGATCCCGAATTCGCGCCGAAGGCGTTCCGAAACGATCTCCAAATGCAGCATTCCCAAAAAGCCGGCGCGAAATCCCCGACCGAGAGCTTCCGAAGCTTCAATCGCATAGGAAAGCGCCGCATCATTCAACTTGAGTTTTTCGAAAGCATCTTTCAATACGGGGAATTCATCCGCATCCGACGGGTACACCGAAGCGAAAACTACCGGCTTCGGCTCTTCATAGCCGGGGAGGGGGCGAAGGCCCCGAGCGCGATCTTTTTCGGCGATAATGGTGTCCCCCACACCGATCCCCGCTTCCTTGAGGCCGGAAGCAATATAACCAATTTCCCCCGCCGCCAGCACATTCGTTTCACGACGCTCGGGAGAAAAATACCCGACTTCGAGAACTTCGCTCACTTTCTTGCTCTTCAGCATCAAGATGTGGTCTCCTTTTTGAATTTTTCCCGAGACGACTCGAACATAGACAATAACTCCTTTATAAGGATCGAATTGCGAATCAAAAATGAGCGCAGAGAGCGTCTCCTCGGAGGAACGCCCCGCTTCGGGGAAAATCTCAATAAGGCGATCCAATAATACCGGTACCCCCTCTCCTGTTTTCCCGGAGACCGCAAGAATCTCTCCCGCGAGGTGCAAATTGGCAATCGTCTGCGCCTGAATCCCCTGAGTCGCATCCACCAAAAGAATTGCTCCCTCCACGGCCGCCAGCGCTCGAGAAACCTCATAACTGAAATCGACGTGTCCAGGGGTATCAATTAAATTAAAAATGAATTCATCAACGAATAACGAATCTGCTTCG
Organism: Candidatus Sungiibacteriota bacterium; assembly: GCA_016181565.1. GTDB lineage: Bacteria > Patescibacteriota > Minisyncoccia > Sungbacterales > JACQCQ01 > JACOZA01. Next base: position 1,963 of record JACOZA010000092.1, on the reverse strand, counting down.
AATTTACGAATTCGTTTATTCGCATGAGATTCGCTATTCGTTGATGAGCGCCAAATCATGCGCACGGGCTGCATCTTAATCGTAATCCCCCGTTCACGCTCGAGGTCCATAGCATCAAGTACCTGCTCGCGCATCTTTCGTTTCTCAATGGTGCCCGTTAACTCTAAAAGCCGATCGGCTAAAGTGTTAACTCTAAAAGCCGATCGGCTAAAGTACTTTTACCGTGGTCAATGTGAGCAATAATGACAAAGTTTCTTATCTGGTAGGCCATAACCGTGATCAACCCCGTTATAAATAAGCTACCTTTCTGCGCTCACCGGTTCATTGGTGAGCCGGACTCCTAACGAGACCAATGTGCGCAATAATCACAAAATGGCGAAGCATCAGAGGGGGTCTCTGGTTATTGATTATTTCGAAATACGATCCCCATTCTCGCTAATTTCTGTGAGAAGGGACGCGGAGCGGAAGGTTTTCTGGCGGATGGCTACGATGATTGAACGCATTTCCTCGCTGCCCATCACGTACATCAGCGCCGCGTAAAAACTGGCGCCCACGAGAAAGGTGATAGAAGCCTCCCCCAAGACACCCCAAAAAGTTGAGAGCGAAATCAAGAATGACAAGAGGTATAATACTCCGTAGCCGACAAGGGTTGCGGCCAGTGCCGCGATACCGGTTCGAAGCACTGCCAGGCGCATTCCATTCGCCACGCTGCCATTGAAGTATCTTCGTGTTTCAAACGACAAAGCCAGAGCCAAAAGCGTTACGTGCACGATGCTGCCCAGCGTGAATGCCAGAACCAGCCCTAATACTCCCACGTCAGAAAGATCCCCCACCTTGAGGAAGGAAGCGACAAACTTTCCGCTTATTCGTCTCGACGTAAACAGCGAAAGCAGCAACGGGGCAGAAGTAACGACGAAAAGCGCCGTAAATAGCGAAACCACTAAAGGCAGGCGCGTGTTGCCGATAGCATAAAAAGCGCGGATAAGAATCGGGGCAAGGGCTTCTGCAATCATGGAAATGGCGAAAATAGCGAGTGCCGCGGCAGTGAGACGTGTGTCGCTCCACCCAAACAGTCCCGCCCCCAGCGCCAACCGCACAATATGCGCGCGCAGTAAGACCGTAAAACCCGCCAAAGGCACGACCCAAAAAAGAATCGTCTCAACCACCGCGCCCAGATCGGCATAAAAGACTTCCTTAGATTTCTTGAGCGCCGCTTCAGTCAATTTCGGGAAGGCCGCGATGGCGTAAGAAACGCCGAAAATCCCAATGGGAAGATATCGGAGATTATTGGAAAATTGAAAAATTGTAATACTCCCCGCGGAGAGCAGTGAGCCCAGAGAAACGAGAATAATGATAATAATCTGATTCAGCGAAAGCGCAAATACGCGCGGCAGAGAAAGTAAAAAAACTTGCCGCAGACCGGGAGTATGCTTTAGCGACACAAACCGCGGACGAAAGTTGAGGCGGGCCAGCACCGGAAATTGAATCGACAAGTGGAGAAAAGCTCCGAGCGCCACTCCCCAGGCAAGACCAATCGGCCCCCAAACCGGTACGAAAAATAGAATACCGGCAATAATCCCGAGATTGTAAAAAACGGCGGTAAGGGCAAAGGCGAGCTTCTTTTTGAACATCATGGGGTTGTCGCCTTTGAGAAGCTTTTGCTTCATGTCTTCAATGTCAGGCAAATCCGTGTCGGTGAGTAACGTGAAACAGGGAATGATCGCATCGTCTCCCAAGGACATGATTTTGCCAAAAAAATCCGTCGCCGGGTCAGTAATACCGATGACGTTTCCTTCTGTTTTGCCAATTTTGACTCCTTTTGCATCGGTGAGAAGCGGCGTGGTCATAACGAATTTTTCCCGTCCCTGCATCGCCCGCACCAGCTGGCGGCCGGCAAGCATATTAAATGTCTGGTCGGTGCCGCCCAGTTCCAAATCGACCTTCATGGCGACGGAATCGTATC
>JACOZA010000091.1 GCA_016181565.1 Candidatus Sungiibacteriota bacterium | reverse complement strand
TTGGAACTTGCCCTTCAGGTAAGCGTAGATGACGGCGCGCGCCGAGTTCACCACCCCGCCAAGTCCATCTTCATTGATACCAGCTACGGCATCATCCGCTCCGCCGCCCTGCGCGCCGTAGCCGGGGATCAAGAACCACGAGTTAGGCAGGATATGGCGCATCGTCGGCGCGTCGGACGGATAGGTAGCGCCCATAACGACGCCGAAGTTGCGATAGCCGTACTGACCTTCGGTGCCGACGCCGAGTTCCTGCACAAGCTCGGCGAGCGTCTCCCAGTTGGTCCTACCGCTCTCGGTTCGCGTCTGCTCAATGCGCGAGTTCGGCTTGAACGATGTCTTGTCCACCACGAACACACCGGTGCCGTGCTCCTTGATCGCCCGCAGGAAGGGCTTAAAGCAGGCTTCGGCAATCCATGGCTGGACGGTTAGCGCGTCAGAACGAATTGGAGACGCAATTTTCTTCAGCGACTGGCCGTCCTCCGTACCCCAGAAAGGGACTTCTCCAAGGTGGCCATCAGCGTAGGCTTCAGCGGTATCACCGCCATCTCCCCGCTTCGCGTCGGTGATGCGAACCAATCCGCGAGCCCTTGCGTAGGAGAGAGTAGCTTCGAATGCAGCCACTCCGGCCGCGCCGTAGGCCTCGTCAAACGCGATCTGGGGCTTTACCGCGATCGCGAATACATCCACCGCATCGATGATCTGCCGAGCGAACCATGTAGGGCAGTTGCGGATCTATCCCTACGCAAAGAACGCTGCGCTTCTTCCGAATGTTCTGGACGAGCTGATCGGTGAACGTTAGCCGCGACTCCATCTCCCACCTCCTCCCCCAAAGGGGTTTTAAGAGAACTGGTATGGCTCGCCGATTGCCGCGCTACTACTACTTACAACCGGTAAAGAATGCTGCGGCTGTTGTCAAGCCGAGCAACTTTTCATATAGTGATAAGCAATGCTCTCCGCCCGCAACAAAAAATTCCTGCACGCCATTTTGCTCACCGGCGCCGAATACGATACCGTTCAAAAAATTTTGGAAACTATCGGCTCTCTTGAAAGCGCTTGGCGCGCGACGGCGAGCGAATTGGAATCAGCCGGTGTCGGCCGCGAGCGGGCCGAAGCCATTGCCGGAGTCCAAAAATCTCTAGATCCCGACGACGAGATGCGTAAGCTCGTCGGCCAAATGATCGCCCTCGTCGCACGCGATGACCCAGAATTTCCGAAGGAGCTCTTAGAAATTCCCTCCCCGCCCTTTACCTTATATATAAAAGGAAGACTAACGACGAGGAAACCGCGTCTGGCGGTGGTCGGCACAAGAAAGGCCACCATTTACGGGAAACAGGCTTGCGAGAAAATAATTCATGACTTGGCCGATAAAACAGACCTAGAAATAGTAAGCGGCCTCGCCCAGGGCATTGATACCGAAGCCCACCGCCATGCGCTGAAAAATAACTTGAAAACCATTGGCGTTCTAGGCAGCGGCATTGATCGCCAGTCCTTTTTCCCTTACGAAAACTGGAATCTTGCCGAGGAAATTATAAGAAAAGGCGGAGCAGTAATATCCGAATACCCGCCGGGAACACCGGCCTTAAAGCATCACTTTCCGGCAAGAAACCGCATAATTTCCGGCTTGGCGCTCGCGACCCTTGTCGTCGAAGCCCCGGAGAAATCCGGCGCGCTGATTACCGCTAACTTCGCCCTCGAACAAGGCCGCGACGTTTTGGCCATACCCGGGCAGATGTTTAGTTTAAACGCCCTGGGCGTTCATCGCTTAATCCAAAGCGGGGCAAAACTCGTAACCTCGGCGGATGATATAATTGATGAACTGGGCCTGGAACGGAAAAGTATCAGCCAAAAAGCCGAAACGCTGTTGACAGATCAAAAGGAAAAAATTATCTTAAGCATCTTGGCCGAACCGCAAAGCGTTGACGATATAAAGTTGAAGGCAGGCCTAACTACGCCGGAAATCGTCTCATGTCTGACTCTTCTCGAGTTGAAGGGTTTTATCCGCCCGATGGGGCAAAATAAGTTTCAACGAGTAAGTTAACCCTACGAATTACAAATGTTCCCGAATTGCGTATTACGAATTCGTAATTCGATTTGGATTCGTAATTCGTAGGAGAAAATGAGTAAAAACTTAGTTATAGTAGAAAGTCCAGCCAAAGCTCGCACCATCGCCCGTTTCCTTGGGAGCGACTTTAAAGTTGAATCGTCCTACGGCCACATCCGCGACCTGCCCAAATCTAAACTCGGCGTGGACGTTGAAAATAACTTCGCGCCGCAATATATCATCCCGATCAAGTCGCGCAAACAAGTCAATCTCCTTAAAAAAGAAAGCGAGAAAGCCGAGAAAGTAATCCTCGCGACCGACGAGGACCGCGAAGGTGAGTCTATCGCCTGGCACCTTGTTCAGGCCCTGGGCCTGAACGAAATCAAAAATCATCCCGCTGAAAGCGGGACAAAAATCAAAAAAGTGGAACGAATTGCGTTCCACGAGATTACCAAGAAAGCAATCGAGGAGGCTCTGAAGAATCCCCGCGACATTGACCTCAAGCGCGTTGACGCCCAGCAAGCCCGGCGCATCCTCGATCGCCTGGTTGGCTATTCTCTTTCGCCTTTTTTGTGGAAAAAAGTAATCCGCGGCCTCTCGGCCGGCCGGGTTCAATCGGTAGCTGTACGCATTGTCGTTGAGCGCGAACGCGAAATACAAGCCTTCAAGCCGGAAGAGTACTGGTCAATCGAAGCCGAGTTCTGCCCCAAAGCGAGAAAAAAAGAAAAGTTTACTGCCC
>JACOZA010000100.1 GCA_016181565.1 Candidatus Sungiibacteriota bacterium | reverse complement strand
TGATATAGTCTCCCACCTCACTCGAAGCCAAAGCTTCTTCAAGAGCAGTAGAAACTTCATCGGCCAAATGCGTATCGTTGATTTGTGAATGAGCAATCCAGTTTCTATAAAATCTAATAAGCGAGAACTGCGGATTTTTGTTTTGTTCGAGATATTTCCCAATTTCAATGAATAGATATACCACATCAGCTTCGCGATTGATGCCGTTGTTTAAATGGTTATGTAGTTTTGTAAGAATAGCATGTTGCATATTGCTTATGGAGCCACTGTAACGTAAATTGACATAAAGTGTTAGAACCTCTACTAAACCACTAAAAAGCCGTTTATTTTTCCGAAGAAATTGTTTTTTTGACTCAAACCATTCTTTTTCCCTATACGGGCAACGAGACGACGTTAGAACCCGCAAGATTTCTGAAATAGAAACGTCGATTGATGTGCGAGAGCGCTTAAAGTCCACTAGTGTGCGGCCAGCGGTAATCGAAACCGCGTCTATTGCTTGGTCCCGAATAAATTTTGCTAGACTTTCGATGCAGAATACTTAAGATAGTTCGAACGCATTTCGCCGCCTGCGGCGGCGAGGAAAGCCCCCCCGCGAAAATTCGGAAGGGCGGCGGCCTGCCCTGTAGCTCCGCCGAAGGCGGATGGTATCGGGGAGCCGCACAGCTGACAATTTCAAGTTTTTCGGTTCAGCGTTCTGAACTACTGAAATTCTAACGAATTTCAGGTTTGGCGGCAAATTCTTTGAAAAAAAGAGCCGAACCCCCAGTGCGTTTTGCACGATAGAGGTTCGGCCCGTGATCGGTACGAACATCGCTCACCCAGAGTGAGACTCCGCCAAGGAGTTGAAGTGTGCCACGATGTCGAATGCGGACACACCATCTCCGAAGTGATAGTCTGCCCAGTCGTCAGGCTTCAGCTCGATCTTGTAGTCGTGCGCCTGGTTGCGAATGCGGAGCGCATCCATGGCGAACCGCCACTGCTCCGTTTCCGGCAAGCCGTACCATGCGTCATCGTCTTCGTCCTCGTTAGCGGTCTCCGGCGGCGACCATACCCCTTCCTCCACTGCGATAACTTCGTTGGGGAACTGCTCGCAGACGGAGTAAGAGGTGACTACTGGCCCTTCGCTCGAAGACCGGAGCAGTTCGATGACACTCTCCCAACCGGTGTTGGCGCGGAAGATATTCCGCTGTCGCCCCGCTTCGATGATGTCAGCGAGCCATGCACGGTTGGTACCCTCGACGAAGGCGTGGAGCTCGCACTGGCCGTGAAGCCGAGCGGCGAGCTTGAGGGGATCACCACCGATTGCTAGCGCCGTGTTCAACGCCGCTGTCCAGAAGTCCGACTTGCGATCACCGATCGTGAGCCGGAAATCCGGATCGGAGATGCCGCCTGCGATGATGGCGTTCTCCGCGTTCGTCGCCCACTCCTTACCGTAATAGTGGGTCGTGTAGTGGTTTGCGGGAAACGCTTGGCGGAGTGGATGAGGTCGGGACTCGGTGTCGGAGCCCAGATCGAGAATTGCGAGGAGCATCTTGTGGCACAGCCAGTTGAACCAGTGTCTCTCTGTACCATAGACCTCCGCATCACCACTTTGTGAGTAGAAGTACAGTTTACTCATGGTTGTCTCACTCTCTTTCTGTTGGGAATGTGCGATCGAGCCATTATGACCCGATTATTACGCTACCACAAAGATAGCATATTATGCCATAAAAGTCAATAAGCGACAACTTGCCGCTTATTGAAAGAGATCATTATGAAAAAATTTTCTTTTCCTAAAAATATTGTTCGAGCCGATGTTTTTCGTCGGGTTCTTTGGCAGTTTTTATTGGTGCGGGTAGCGAGAATCGAACTCGCGTCGCCTGCTTGCCGGGTAGTAGAACTTCGATCCCGGGTGCGGCCAGCGGTAATCGAAACCGCGTCTATTGCTTGGTCTCAAAAAAAATTTGCGCATTCTAGTGCGAGCAGCGAGAATTGAACTCGCGCCATCTGCTTGGGAAGCAGACGTACTACCACTATACTATGCTCGCAAAATTTTGACGGGATCCTCGATTTCTCAACAAAATTTTATTGCTCTCGCTCAAAATTTTGGAGAAATCGGGAG
>JACOZA010000099.1 GCA_016181565.1 Candidatus Sungiibacteriota bacterium | reverse complement strand
GTTATTGCACAGGCGTTTTCCCGACAAGGCAACTTCTTCTGGAGAAAACGGAGTCGGTCAAGAAGGACTTCCAGCACTTCTTCATTTGTCGTCCCGTCTTCGACCAGTTCTTCCTTTTCGCGCTTGAGGAATGTCAATAGCTGCCCGTCGCGTAAAAGGTACCTGTGGCCTGGGGTAATGACTTGCATGGGTTCAGTCCTCCGTACCGTAGTCAATGTCGTCTGGCGGTATCGGTTCACCCTCTTTGTGTGTACCTCCTACGATGATGATGTTGTCATGGCTCTTAACTTCGCACTGCCCAGCGCGCGGTCGGTGATCTAGCGATTCAAAACTCACCGTCCCATCGTATCGGGAGTGAATCAATGCCACCATAGGCTTCATCGATCTCTCAGTAATGACTACATCCCCTTTGCGTATCCCTGGCTGATTGAGCCTTACGCCAATTAGAATAGTCGCTGGGCCGAGATCGTTCAATACACGGTAACTGCCAGGACGAAGCTTCTGAGCGGGCCACCGTGGGGCGTCTGGAGCAGGAGAGAGTGTTAGTATCTCCATCGTTTGATTCTCCATCAGTTCAAAATCACGGCAAACGGCACGCGCAGACCTTCAAACCAGATTCCGACATGCTCGTAGGGAATGATCCGGTACAACTCGCACCATAGAACCCACTCCTCTTGATTCATTTCTTGATACGGTTTTGCTTCCATAGGGACTTCAGCGCCGAGTAAAAGGCCGCCGTACCCTTCTCGGAAAGTCCAGGTCTTTCCTTAGCCGCCTTTCTCAGGCGCTTAGCGACTTTGGCCCTCACCTTTTTGTCGTCCGGCTTGGTCGTACCGGGCTCGCCCTTCAAAGCACGTCTTTACCAGGGGGTGCACCTACGCCGCCGGTAGAGATAAGGGATGTGAGCCCAACGGTTTCCCGTTCGGCTCGTGCCTGCCCATAGAAAACGAGAGTTTCCTCAAGAAGTTTGACTTCGGCTTCAAATATCTCTCGAAACAGATTCATGTAAGCGAAATGGCTCGCTCTATTCTGCCAACGATATTTTGTTCGCCGCCTGACCATTTAAACCGGACTGCCTTCGGGATCGGCCTCCGGTGCTACGGGCTCTGCCGCAGTTGGTCGGTCAGGGTCAAGCCGCTCAGGCGGACTGGCCGAGTAGAATCGCACAGCTTGGACGTTGTGCCCTAGCTGCTTTAACGTCCCGCCGAAAACCTCCGCCATCTTGTCGGCGTCTTTCGGGTAGTCCCTGTTGTGATGGGGTCCGTAACCCTCAATCTGGATAATCCAATAACCCATAAATCCCTCCCTGGTCAGATATTAGATACCGGATACCACAAGTCAAAAAAATTTGCACCTACTTTTTTTCAACCTCCGTGCTGTACCGAACCTCATGGCGCTCAGGATACCGCTCTGCCCGCTTACGTTTTAGGTGCGATCGATCCACGTACCAATGGGCGTTTAGGTAACTCGTGCCCCCAACCTTTCTTACAACCAATTCCCCACAGCCACAGGCGCATGGACGGGCCTCGGTCACTTGCGTTTCCCCAGCCGCTTCTTAACCCCCTCTCGCGTAATCCGGGTCGGTAGGTCCTTCTCCCCACCAGAGGCGAAGTCGTGCAGCTCGCTCTTCGACATCTTGAGAAGCCCACGGTTGCGCTTGTAGAGCTTTTCCGGCTCGTTCTCAGCAATAGCGGCAGCGCGTCTTTGTGCTTTTGACGTAGATGGCATTATAAGTTTCCTTTCTTTAGGTAAGTAAGAATCGTCTCCGCTTTAGCCTCAAACCACCCCAACCTCACATTACACTGTTGACACAAAACGCCACGGTAGGTTCCTTTCCCAAGTTTGTGATCGTGGTCAATACACATTTTCTTTGCATGAAGTCCACAAATCTCACAAGGGTGCTTCTTTAATTCAATATATTGCTGGTAGGTCAACCCGAAACGACGCTTGCTGTCATGGTTTCTCGCTGCCAGATGATTTGTTTTATCACGATAACGAGCAACAATGATATTTCGCTGTTTTCGGTTTGCTCGCTCCCAAGCGAGTCGATATTGCAGGTTTTTAACTGGATCGGCGTAAGGCATTAAAAACCTCCCCTTGCGGCCCGGCGTTGCTTCTTC
>JACOZA010000090.1 GCA_016181565.1 Candidatus Sungiibacteriota bacterium | reverse complement strand
GAGGTGAGCACATTGAATGACATCGTGATACTCGAGAACCCGCAGCAAGACGACATCCTCGTGCTATGGACTGGCGGCGGTGGCGAGCGACGGCATCACAATTTCCAAACCAGGATAGAGACGGCAATCCTCTTCGCGGCCGGGCTCAAGATAAATGCACTCGTACTATACAGGAGAGAGGTCAAGATCCGTCTCGCTCTCATGGATCCGAAGGATGATCGAGTCTTTGAGAGACTTCTGACGGAGTGCGGGGTCCCCTGCTCCATCAGCGAGAGACGCGATACCGCCGCGCATCCGCTTCCGACGGAGAGGAGAACCTACCGCGACACATCGATGCTGGAAGAGCTCCGTAGAGAGCTCACGAGCGCGCGGTTCACTCCCTGGACTCCCGCCCCGTATAGGAGAATATGAGAGCGCGCTGCCTGAAGGAAGAAAGGGCCTCGACGATGACGTCGAGGCTCCTTTTGATTGGTGACCTAATAATCCATCAAAGTTGGAATCGAGTTACTGTATCAATAATATAAATACAACGACAATGATAAATAAAATCAGCCAAGCTAAAGTGGCAAAAAGCAAAGTGAACGCTTCTTTTTTTAATCCGCTCAAATAAAGATGAATGGGTTTGCCTAAAACCAGCAAACCCGTGATGGACGCGGATATAACAAATAACAAGAGTACAAATAACGGTGTAAGGAAATTGGTCGGTTTGCCGAAAATCTCCTGGTTATGAAATCCGAGCCACGCCACAGCCGATGTGTAGACAAGAACGCCGATGGCGCTTAACAGGCCCTTCAAAAGATGATCTGATTTTTTCATGGATGCGTGCAGATACTAATAGTTTATCGTAGATTTTGTAGAGATTTTAAGAACTTGGCAACAATTTCTCTCTGTAAATCAAGCTAATTACTACTCCATAGAGTAAAAACTCAAAGAGTCCTTGCGAGGCGAGGTAGATGAGGGCTCCTACCGCAACGTTCATAAGGTAGTAAACAGAGAATAACGGAATTATTACGCCTATGGGATAAATTAGTAGACCAAACGCCAGCCCCTTTTTTATCCCATTGCCGGGGATTGATTTATAAAAAAGTGCGTAAAGAAAAGCTATGAATACTGCCAATGCCGTATTCACAAGAAGTAAAAATAGCCACTCGCTGAAAGACAATGAAGCGAAAGGGATAGTTGTTCCAGAAGATGGCGTCCATTTCCATATACTGGAAGGCTCTAATGCAAAAACCCACCCAAAGAGTTTATAACTTGGGATACCAATAAAACTTACTATATCAAGAGCAAGGCCGGCTATGATAATTCTTTTGATGTTCATTAAAGTAGATTTGAGTGGATAAGCGTGGATTAATGTGGACCTACGGGGAATCGGACCCCGGACTCATCCATGCCATGGATGCGTAATGCCATTTTACTATAGGCCCCTTTCGTAGTTCCTAGCCACTAGTGGCTAGCCCGCCTACCCGGTCAGGCAGGTTGCTAGTGGCTAATGTAACTGATTCTCACAAAAGAAAAAAGTGAGCACTTTACTCATACCGCAGCGAATCAATAGGATTGGCCAGCGAGGCCTTGCGCGCCGGATAGATGCCGAAAATTAAACCGGTGAGCGATGAGACCCCGACCGCTAGTCCGACGGCGGAGAGAGGCAGAGCAAAGACCCAACCGCTTGTCAGCACCTTGATGAGAATGAAATAGAGGAGAACCGTGAACCCCGCGCCGATGATAATCCCAATCACTCCGCCGATAAACGTGAGCATCACGGCCTCCACCAGAAACTGCTGCAAAATATCGATGTTGGTGGCGCCCACCGCTTTGCGAAGGCCAATCTCTTTGGTACGCTCCACCACCGAGACAAGCATGATGTTCATGATGCCGATGCCGCCGACGATGAGCGAAATGGCCGCGATGGAGGTGAGAAAAAGCGTCATGATGGACGTGATGTTTGTAAGGAGAGACAGGGCATCTTCTTGGGTGCGGATGGTGAAATCGTCTTTGTCGGGGTCGGTGATGCGGTGATTTTGCCGCAGGACCGACGTAATCCGCGACTTAGTAAACTCAATATCGTAGGCGTCTCCGGCTTGCACCGTAATAGAGTTGTAGTGATTGATGCCCAAAAGCTGCTTT
>JACOZA010000038.1 GCA_016181565.1 Candidatus Sungiibacteriota bacterium | reverse complement strand
GAACTTACGGCCGCTTTTTTGCCTAGTTCCTTAACGAGGTCTCACCCGTTCGCCTTAGTGTTCTCCACTAGTCCACCTGTGTCGGTTTGCGGTACGGTCCGAATCTCAATAATCTTAGACGTTTTTCTGGGAAGCGTGCTCGATTGAATTTGCAGAATCCGAAGAAACGCATTTTCATGAAATTTGAAGTTGGAATTAAATCCAGCGGTGCGGATTTGCCTACACTGCCTCCTTATTCCCTGAATGGAAATCCAATAATCCACTCAACTTACTACACTCCGTCGCGCCATCGATCAAAACTCGGGTCACGGAATATTAACCGTGTATCCATCAGGTCCGGCGTTCGCCATTCCCTTAGGACCGACTAACCCTTAGCTGATTATCATTGCCAAGGAAACCTTGGACTTTCGGCGGTCAGGATTCTCACCTGACTTGCGGTTACTAGTGCCAACATTCTTACTTCTGATCGCTCCAGAAGCCCTCACGGGTCTTCCTTCACAGCAATCAAAATACTCTTCTACCACGCCGTGTCTCGCTGACGCTCGCCACGTAATTTTCAATTGCCAATTATTAATTTTCAGTGAATGATTCAATTTCTCAATGTTCTAAACATTTTGAAGCATTGAGTCATTGGAATTTGATTGAAAATTGCAAAATTGAAAATTTTAAATTGTGTCGAACATTAGTGAGACACGGCATCCGCGATTTCGGTACAATGCTTAGCCCCGATACATTTGTGGCGCAGAATCTCTTGACGAGTGAGCTGTTACGCACTCTTTAAAGGATGGCTGCTTCTAAGCCAACCTCCTCGCTGTTTCTGAAATTCCACCGCCTTGACACTTAGCATTGATTTAGGGACCTTAATCGGCGGTCTGGGCTGTTTCCCTCATGCACGACGGAGCTTAGCCCCCGCCTGCTGACTGCCGGAATAATTTACGTGGCATTCGGAGTTTGATTGGACTGCCTGGGTTGCCCCATTACAGTCCATCCAGTGCTCTACCTCCACGCAAACAAAATAATCCGACGCTAGCCCTAAAGCTATTTCGAAGAGAACCAGCTATTTCCAGGTTCGATTAGCTTTTCACTCCGACCCACAAGTCATCCGAAGACGTTGAACGATCAACCGGTTCGGGCCTCCCTTGAGTGTTACCTCAAGTTCACCCTGCTCATGGGTAGCTCACCTGGTTTCGGGTCGTATGAAGACTACACGCAGCCTCGCTTGGCTCGGCCATCAACGAATTACGAATCTTTTTCGAATAAGCGAATTCGCTTATTCGTACGGGATTCGATATTCGCTGATATGCACCGAACAAAGTGAGGTGCTAACGCGCTATTAACACTCGGTTTCCCTGCAGCTGCGCATCAAAGATGCTTAGCTAAGCAATCTCCATACACTCGTTGGCTCATTCTTCAATAGGCACGCCGTCACGGATGCGCCTCGCTATGTTCGGCTCATCCTAAAATTCAAAATCCAAAGATCAAAAATCAAAATTCTGGTAGCGCCGCAGGCGCTTCATTACTTTTGACTTTTGCATTGTTTCAGGTACTATTTCACCGCCCTCACCGGGCTGCTTTTCACCTTTCCCTCACGGTACTGGTTCACTATCGGTCTTCAAACATATTTAGCCTTGGGAGACTAGTGCTCCCTGTTTCCTACCTCGTCTACCAACGTGGCAGTACTCAAGAATAATGAAAGGAGCACGAAACCGTTTTCGTTTACGGGGCTATTACCCTCTATAGCCGGCCTTTCCAGGACCGTTCTCCTAACGAAGCTTCGATTTATGTTAGCTCCTACCAGAGCAAGCTCTGGACTCATCATCTTACAACCCCATTTCTTATTTAGATTGCTCCAACTAAGAAATGGTTTGGGCTGTTCCCAATTCGCTCGCCGCTACTACGGGAATGTTGAAACTGTCTTTTAGCAACTAGCGACTAGAAACTAGCCACTAGCAACTAAAAAGAAGTTTCGCTTGTTTTCTTTTCCTCCGCTTACTGAGATGTTTCACTTCAGCGGGTGCGCTCCATGCCGCTATTACACGGCAGGTCTTAGGACATGACTCCTAAGGGGTTCCCCCATTCGGACGGACATCGCCGGATCAAAGGTTGCTCGCCACCTCCCCGACGCTTATCGCAAGCACGCTACGTCCTTCATCGCTGTTTGAAGCCAAGGCATCCACCATGTGCCCTTAATAACCGCTTTTTATTCTCTTGTCCTCTGATTTCTCAGAGAACGAGTGAGATACAATTTATTGCGCACGCAGTGCGCAGACTACCGACTACTGACGACCGACTACTGCAATTGCTGTAGTCTGTAGACTGTAGACCGTTAGCTGCGTGCCACGCACGCAAAGTTTTATTACCCTGTTGCAATTATGACCAATTGTCAAAGGTCTTGTCTCCGACTCTCCCTCGACTAGCTCGGGACAAGCCCGCGCCCATCAATGAAGTCATTGAATGTCAGAGACACCACTTGAGCCACTAGCGACTAGTACCTAGCCACTAGAAACACAGGTGCTATCCCCAAAAGATTTATCAGTTTTTTCCTAGTGGCTATTGGCTAGTCGCTAGGAACTAAAAGAGCCGCCCCGCGGCGGCCTTCCTCAACAAAAAATGGGAGTTCTTAACTCGATCTTTCTCCTAAGGCCGCAGCGCTATTCAATTTCAGAGTCGTATTCATGTGTGATAAAACCTTTAAAAATATAGCAGTTCTGCCTTTAGGAGTCAACCCCGTTTAGAACGCCGTCAGTTTTTTGTCAACGGTGCGAAGAAACCAACAGTGGGGTTGGTGCGCCCCATTGAAGGAACACATAGCGTCCGTTCTAACGGGGTCAACAATGGCCCGTCGGCTCATTGCAGCCTACAATCTAGCTTTCCCAACCCTCTTTGTCAAGTGAATTTGTGGATAAGGCGATTTCATCTGGATAAAAACAGGCCGAAGCCAAGACAAACAAAATATCCTCCGCTCACTAAGCGAAGGATATTTTGGGTCCGCGAAAAGGTTACGACCGGTCCGCAATCTCTCGCCTAACGCGAGAAAGAAAATCTCCCGCGAGATCTTTTCCTCCAAGCCCGAAAGCAAGCCCTCCAGCAATGGCAAGCATTGCCACAAGCCCGGTGACCAGGGTCTGTAATAGAACGGTGGCGATGCCCAGCTGATAGAGCGCGGCAATTATGGCAAAAATCCAAATTGCCCAGCGCGCCACAACGCCCACCAGGGCACCTTTCACGCCCGCTGCCTCCACTGATGCGCGAGCCGTACGTTCGACTGTTTCAGCCACCAGCGCCGCAATCACAAGAATCAGCGCCGCCACCACTACTTGCGGGATATAGCGCAGTACGTCCCGAAGAAACGCTGACACCTCATTAAGATTCAGAATATTAAGTGCCGCGAGGAGGAAAACGATGATTAAGAACCAGCGGATTAACCCGCCAATGAAGGCCCCTGAATCCAGCTTTAGGCCCGCCCGATCGAGCACTTTGTGAAATTCGAGTTTCTCAAGCACTGAATCAACCTTGAGCGTTTTCACCAACTGCTCAATAACCTTGCCGAGCGAAACTGCCACAATCCAGCCGACTATAAAGACAATCAATGCGCCAATGAGAAGCGGCAGGAAACCCGCGACCGAAGCCCAGACTTCTTGGAGGGACGCCACAATGACATCACCCCATGTTTGAAGTATCATTTTCTTTTTGTATGTCCGAAGCGCGCATCTGCACTTAGAGCTTTACCAAAGACCTGAAATGCAAGCTGCGCCTCCCGACCGATTATATGAATCTCTTTTTGATAGAACCCAGAGGGGAATGATGCATCAATCCCTCTCCATGAGTTCTTTGGCGGTTTTGACTATCCCAGCCGTATCGACCGATCGCTCACGGGCTTAGGGATATAATCAGAACCTGTGTCTCTGCTTATCCACAGCACGGAGAGCAACGAGCAACTGGCCACTAGCCACTGGAAGAAATTCTCGCTATTCTCAAATGCGTGCTCACCCTAGTGGCTAACGACTAGTGGCTAGCCTCTACTAGCATGCTTTCGATGAACGATTTAAAACGCGGAACGCTATTCATCCTTGAGGGTGCGCCCTTTGAGGTGCTTGAAATATCCCACTCGCATATCGGGCGAGGCGGATCATCAACAACAGCGCGAGTTCGCCATTGCATGACGGGGCAGGTGCTCACAAAGACTTTCAAACAGTCCGACGCGTTTGAGGAAGCGGATATTACCAAACGACCAATTCTTTTTCTTTATGACCATCGCGGCGAGTATGTCTTTTGCG
The DNA here is from genome assembly GCA_016181565.1 of Candidatus Sungiibacteriota bacterium. Lineage (GTDB taxonomy): Bacteria > Patescibacteriota > Minisyncoccia > Sungbacterales > JACQCQ01 > JACOZA01. Next base: position 10,128 of record JACOZA010000038.1, on the reverse strand, counting down.
ATCCGAAAGATCGCGCAAAGCGTTTTCCCTTAAGCCGGGAGATCCTCGGCGACAAGACTAATTGGTTAAAACCTAATACGGAGTTAACCGCAGTCTTTCTCGTCGAGGATGACAGCGAGCGCATCATCTCGATTATCCTGCCGATCAAAATGGATCTAAAAGTTATTGAAGCGCCTCCCGCAATTCGCGGCGATACGGCACAGGGCGGTGCAAAGTCAGTAACTTTAGAAACAGGCGCTAAAATCTCTGTCCCTCTTTTCATCAGTCAAGACGACGTCGTGCGCGTCAACACGGAAACAGGTCTGTACGCCGAGCGAGTCATCAAAGCTTAGCGCAAGCGCAGAATCTCCACAGAATAAATCCTGAAAATTTCATATAAACAATTTATGTCCGATCGTTCCAATAACATTGATTTAAAAAGTTCCTTAATATTCTTGCCTGTCTTGATGTTTATGTTTGCAATGTTCCCCGCTCGCGAATGCTGAAAATGTGCACCTTACCGTGTAGATTCAATGTATCGAGCAGTATGATGAAATCTTTAGGCAACGGAACTTCCCCCATCCATACACTTTTCTGTAACTGGGAATAACCCAAACCTGTAAGCTCCCCTCGAATCACGCGTCTCTTTTCTCGCTCTTTCTCTGGAATATCGAAAATGACCAGACGTCGAACGCCGTCAGGCCGAGGTTTATCCATTTCCTTTTTGAGGTATTTTTCTCCGCGAGAAGTGAGATACCAAATAGATGTTTTCTTCGTGCCGCGACGTTCCACTAGCCCCATCAATTTTAACCTTGAAAGTGATGTGGAAAACGATGTTCGCGAAAATTTGTATCTAGCATCAAGCCCAAGCAAACCACGCCAGAGTTTTGCTTCCGGGTACGTCGCTGGGAAAAAACTGTTAAGAGTCCCTTCGCCGATTTCAGACAATGTCTGCAAGATGCGCGCTACAAGCGTCATAGATTTATATTAACAAAATATGTACGATCGTCCGTATATTGTTAATATAACATATGGAGCGTTAGGGGCCTAAATTTAATCAGACAAACGAGGCCGTAAGGCCTCGTTTGTCGTTTCGAGAATTTAGTTGAACAATGTCGATACTGCGAGTTGCGAAGTTATCTATAATCCATCCGTTCTGACTTTCTATAGGTAAGTCTTTCTTTACTAATCCTCACCTGACGCCACTTGAATCATGAATCAAGAATTATGAATCATGGTAAGTGAATTCGGGTGAAGCCTCGGAGGAGTCGCTTTCGCAAACTCATCCTCCGAGTTGTTTTACCTGGGCCGGAACTGCTTGACTGCAGGAAAACACAGCATTTCGCTGATGTCCTTCTTGGTGAAGCCGATGAGCTCAAGCTCGTCGGGGCTGAAGTCCAGCGCCGTGTAGAGCCCCCGACCGGGTGCTGTCGAGGGGCCTGCGGCCATAAAACGCCGCAGAAGAACCGACTGGAAAACCGGATCAACCGGCTTCAGCGTCAGCTGTATCCCGGTTCCCAAATGCCGGAACCACCAGGACTGCCCGAGTCCATTGGTGGTCCCAACAGCGAGGGAGACTACCGGGTCGGCCGCCACGTTTACGACCATAAGTTATTACCTCTTTCTCGCCCGTTGGCCGGCGACGCCTTTTAGAATTCTACCAGCCTAAGAGGATTGCGGAGAGGGTCCACCAGAGCCTTCTGTTCTTCCAACGGCTTCTGAAGGAACTTAGAAATCACCAGCGGGACAGCGTCATCGGGTACTTCCGTGTGTTCCTCTGACGAGAGAGGGACACAGGGTATTGCGTGGAGAATTTCCTCGCCCACCCCAAAACTTGGCATGTCGAGCTCAACGTGAAACCGCAGACCAGCGACTTCAATGCACCAAAGACCATTGGTCACCAATCTATAAATCACGTTCTTCTCCTTTCTCTTATGGTCAGACGTGGAGGAACCAACCATTGTTCAGCGAAGCACGCAAGCCACGAGCACTACATTTCTTTAAGAGCGCATATTCCAATTCTTGAATTGACTGAATCTCTGAATGGCAATGCTGATAGCCTCCGCGCTTCGCTGGGTCTTATATGGGTCTATATATGAATAATTAAGGAGCTTTATCCCATAGTCTACCATTGGTAGACTCATGTGTCAATGGTGCGGCAAAACTCAAAACTTGATACTCTCCCCCGGCTTGATAATACCAGCTTGGGACGCTAAAGGGGACGGCGGGACACTGATGGTAGGAGAAGGGGCGGGCGCTATTGTCTCTTGAGCCTTTATCTGCGGCTCTTTTTCAGCGGTTGCCAAAGATTCCTTAAGTACTCTCCGAAGATCGTTTAAATCCACTTCCTTCTTTGGCGGTTTCGGCGATGGGTGGGGCTGGGGGGCAAGAAAGTCAACGGGTACAGTAGAGCCCATATCCGTTTTAGGTCGGCCTCTCGCATCATCGCCCGTAGTTCGCCCCGTATCTTTAGGACGCAATTGATTCAGTGAGAGAGGGGGCGCGTCTCTCGCAACTCTAACAATCGGGGCAGATGGCATCGGCTTCAGCCCAGATTCTCGCCTATTTTGTCGGGAAGGTTCAATTCTCGGCCCCGAGCTCGTTTGACGCGAGCTCTGTGACGCCCCGCCGCGCTGAATTTGCGATAAATGCTCCTGGCAATAGACGGGTCGGCGGCCATCCGGCTGAAAAGGCACCAAGATATCGGCGCCATCTACCGCGCATTTTGCCGAGTAAAGTTTTTCTTCTTTCTTGGGCTTGGGTTTTATTGTTCCTTCCGGGGACGCTTGCGCCAAACGCCGCGAAGGCTGTGCCGCTGTCGCGGCGAACGCCCCTCCCGCGTGAACAAACAGCGCACTGCTCCATTCGCTGATCGAGCGCTCAATTTCTGCGGCGGAGCGGCCGTACCGCGCTTGAGAGCGTTTGATGATCTCCCTCGCCTGATTTTCCGGAGGAGGCGGGATAGGCGGCAGCGTGCGCGCGGAAAAGGGGCGTGAGGCAACATTATCAATCATAAGTTTCAGGTAAATCTGCGCGAACCCGAGGTTCACAAAATCCTGAATCAGGAACTCGGGTTCAAATTCTTTCTCCAGCACTTCGGCATCCTCCGCGCCGATGCGAAAACTCACGAGCGTCCCCACGTTGCCTAAAATCGCCTGCTGCAGCATGGCTGACTTGGTCTTGTCATCAACTAGCTGCCCCATATACTGATGCGCTAAAGTCAAACTCAAGCGATACTTTCTGGCTTCGGAAAGAATACTGGCGAAGGACTCGGTGGCGAAATTCTGGAACTCATCGACATAGACATAAAAATCCTCCCGCTCATCTTCCGGGACATCAACGCGAGACATGGCCGTCAGATAAATCCGCGTGACTAGGAGCGCGCCCAAAAGCTTCGAATTTTCCTCGCCGATTTTACCCTTGGAAAGATTCGCGATCAGGATTTTTTTCTTATCCATGATCTCGCGAAGATCGAAGGTGGACCCGGTCTGCCCGATGATGTTACGAATTAAGGGATTCGAAATAAACTGCCCGACTTTATTTTGAATCGCCGCCACGGCTTCCCGCATAAACTGCTCGGGGAGTTTCGCAAATTCATTCTCCCAGAATCCTTTCACAATCGGATCCTGGATTCCTGCCACAATAGACTTGCGATACTCTCTGTCGCTAAATATGCGATTGACGCCAATCAATGTGGAATTTTCTATCTCCAGGTGAGCTAAAATGGAGTTTGACAGAAAGTACTCCATACGCGCCGACCAAACATCTGGCCAGAGTTTCTTGAAAACGCCCATCAGTCCCGAGGAAACGAAATGGCGGAGTTCAAGCGGCGGTTTCTCAAGCATATTAAACCCAATCGGGTATTGGAGATCGGACGGATTGAAATACACCACATCGTCAATCCGACTCGCCGGAATGAAGGAAAGCATCCTCTCGGCGTATTCCCCGTGCGGGTCAATAACTGCAACGCCGTTCCCCCGCTGGATGTCCTGCACCGTCATGTTATCGAGCAATGTCGTCTTTCCTGTACCGGTTTTCCCGATGATGTACATGTGACGCCGGCGGTCCGCCCGCTTGATGCCAAAACGCCGCAACGAGTTACGGAAGGTGGTCTCGGCGAAATATGTGACTTCACTGTTCTCCATGGTTCGGCATCGAAGATCCTATAATAGTTACGCTAACGGCAAATCAATCGGCGGCTCGCCGAGCTTAGCCTGCATGCGCGGCATGGTGGGAGAGCCCACTGTCTCCCCCGGGAAGTGAAACATTGTCGCCAGTTCTTCGATATTCAAGACCAGCGGCCTTGAGCGCATATATTCGATTTGATTAGGAAATAAACGGTAGAAAAAGCGAGAGAGGGTCATGGAAATCTGCGAGGCCTTCGGAAGCGGGATGGCTTTCTTAAAATCCCAGAAGGGCGAACGCTTTCGATAAAAATAGAGTAAGCTGTTCTTTGTATTCAACCCCCATTTGGCAGACTCGTAGAAACCCCAGAAATAACTTTTCTTTCTCGTCATAGTGGCACTATTCAAACGGAAACCATTCAAATGCTGCGTGTTGAATTGCCTCATAATTGCAAATAATGTCCCAATGTTGCTGTGGTCAAAGACGTCTTTCCGCGCCAGGTAAACAAGCCGCACGACGCATTCAAATCCCAGCTTCGAGATTTTCTTTTCGATAGCTTCAATAATCGTTCTTTCTCCCGGCGTCCGATGCAGCATCAAGGAAGGTTCTTTCCTCTCCTCTTTCTTTTCAGAGGCGGCAGACAGCCGCCCGAGCCCACGCTCGCCCGATGAGGAAAGGGGTTTTACAAGTTCCGCCGCATGCTCGGGGATTTCCTCAATGAGTGCCCCGACGACGTCGGTCACGGGTCCCCACCAGGGTTTGGCTTTGGGCTTTTCGCGGCCAGCCAGTTTATCAACCAGCTTCAACCCGTCCTCCTGCCAAGTATCTTTGGCGCTGGTGCGTCCGGGAGGCCCGCATGGACGGGCAAGAATTTGGTACCAGATTTGCTCTCCCGGTTTCAGCGTGGCGAAACTTTCAGCGAGTGCCGAGAGCGGGTCGACTTTTACTTCCTCCAATTTGGCCTCCAGAAGCGATTTGTATTCCGTATAGGTCAGAATGGGGTAAGCGTCTTCTTTCATAAACTGCATCTCGAGCCCCCACATGTCATACTCATCACTGGGAAACTTTTCTGGGAATGATTTGGTGTAATCTTCGGCCTCTGAAATCATCACATCGGGGAACTGCGCGTAAATTTGGGCTTCGACGATATTGCGCCAGCTCCGGGGAGCGTAAATGTAGAAACGCATATCGCCCCCCTGCCCGACAATTTCAAAGCTGTAGTTCAGCCGAATCTTAACGTCGAGATATACGTCTTTAAATTCTTTCGGCGGATCATACGGCCCATGGAGACCGGCAAAAACACGCTCCATGGCTTCGGGAGTTTTCATCAGACCCCGCGGAATCTTTATTTCAAGCAGCGCCCACTGCGTGCTTAATCTTTTTTTCTCGTATAGATAGTACCTCCAGGCCTCGGCCGCGAAGTATAAGATTATGAGAGGCGTATAAATCCACCAGCCTCGAAGAATGAGGAGAACAATTTGAGCAGAAAGATTCGAAAGATTGATACTATCCATAGAGGCACTTCCTCTGTCGTTAAGACTACAGCTTATAGCTTACAGTCTACTGCAAGTAAAGCCGGGAGTCGAAACAGTAATTTGGGCTGTAGTCAGTAGCCTGCAGTCTGCGAACTATTCAGACAAGAAAATACTTCCCCTCCGGGGTTTTCTGGAACAAGCTACGGTTCTGGAGATTCAAAAGAATGGTATTGGCTTTCACAAAACGCTTTTCCAGCACCCGCTTAACCATTTCCTCTTTAGGCAGAGGCCCTTTAGCATCCTTCAAAATTTCTTGCATCACATCGGACACCGTACCCGGCGTATAACCCCATTCGCGGAGCGCGTAGAGTCCCCTTCCGACCAAGACAAACCGATCGCTGGCTTTAATTAACTCATTGTGCACTGTCTGCGGATGTGCGGGCTTTTTGGTCCATTGCATGGTGTTAATCGCGTTCGCCACCTCGCGAAAATGCATGGGCTTTCCGGCTTTCTGCAGTACGACGTACGACTTATCGCGAACGCCCTTGGGCCGAATCGTGGGCCAGGATACCAGACCGTATTCGCCGTACGGATTCTGGGCAATGAGTTTTGAAATGCCGAGATAAGTTTGCAAGACCTGTTCTTTGGGCTTGGCGCCGAGCACGCGCTCGGCATGAGTTCCCAAAATTCCCGAGAGCGCTTCGGCGTTTACCGGCGACTTTCGTTCTCCCAAATCTCGCACAACCTCTGCGAGTATTTTCTCCGCTGCGGCTTTCGCCTCCTTCCTGGTATACCAATGATCGTAATGCTTTTCGGTTTCCGGCGCTTTTTGAAACTGTTTCCCGACGGTCAGTAAAAATGCGGCAGGCGCGCGTTCCCGCTCGCCAGCGACGCTCTCTAGAAGCTGCTCCTCGCGCGCGATATGCCCATGCTCTTCCAAATGATCTTCGAGCGCCCTAAAAACTGACTCTGCGAGTCCGTAGACTGCCGGCCGCGCCAGGACCCGCAGACCGTCTGCTTCAATTTGGCGGACGCGCTCACGCGTGATGCCGTAAGACGTGCCGATGGCTTCAAGTGTTTCGCGCTTGCCGTCCTTCAAACCAAAACGGCGCTCAAGTACTTCCCGTACCCGTTTATTTTCGATCTCCTTTAGAAGCCGCTGGGTCACCTCTCGTGGCTTCAGCGCGACTTTAATTGGCTGTAACATTTCGTATTGGATACGATCTACAGACCCGTGGTCCCAAGCCGCCACAGCGACAGATTTGGCTAAAATTAATACGGCTATAGAGTAGCACTGGCTTGACAGGCTGTCAACGGCAAAGCCCTATTTCTCCTCCCGATCGCTCCACTGCTGCCAGGTAACCAGAATTGGGCTTGCCAGGCAAATCGAGGAGTAAGTTCCAAAGGCAATCCCCACAATCAGCGCCAGGGCGAAGTACTCCACCGAGGCGCCGCCAAAAAAGTAAATTGCCAGAAGCACAAAAAGCACGGTCATCGAGGTGTTAACAGAACGCGTCAGAGTTTGTGAGATGCTCTCCCCCACCACGGTTTCAAAGGACAGTTTGCCTTTCGCATTCTTCAGATTCTCGCGGATACGGTCGAAGACCACGATGGTGTCATGCACCGAAAACCCCAGAATCGTGAGAAGCGCGGTCACAAAAAGCGTATCGACTTCGATGCCGTAAAAATGCCCCAGCACCGAAAAGATGCCGACGGGGATTGTGACGTCGTGCACCAGGGCGATCACGGTGGCAACGCCGTATTTCCAAGAAGAAACCGGCTCCGACACTTTGCGGAATGCCCAGGCAATGTAGAGCACAATGAGAATAATAACTAGCGCAATCGCCCAGACAGATTTTCGCGCGAGTTCCTTGCCGATGGTCGGTCCAATCGTATCAAACCGCTTTTCAACCAGACTTTCTCCATCGCCGCCGCGTAAACTCTGGAGCAATGCCTGATGCTCTCCCTCTGAAAGATGTTCGGTGCGGATCAGTACGCCGCGTTCTCCCGTCGGCTGAATAATTACATGCGGAATCCCCGCCGCCTGACTGCGAGCATTAAGCGTATCAATCGACGGCGGGGCAACGCGATACTCAATTTCAATAAGCGTCCCGCCGGTAAAATCAATCCCGAGTTTTAGTCCCCAGAAGAAAAACACCAGAAGCGAAAGAAGCACGAGTGTTCCCGAAATTATATAAGCGATATGCCGGTAAGCAATCAATCTCATGGCCTTAACGGGAAAACCCCGAAAGATATAAAATGCGCGAATGCCAGTTCCGAAGCGTGGCAATCAAGAAAGTCCTCGATACGGTAAGTGCCGTAAACATGCTGACGAGTATTCCGATGGCAAGCGTTAAGGCGAATCCGCGAATCATGGACGTCCCCAGCCAGTAAAGAATCCCGGCCGTAATCAAACTCGAGATATTCGAATCTCGAATTGAAGTCCAAGCGCGCGAAAATCCCTCGGTGACCGCATCGGGCAAGGATTGCCCCCGGCGCAGTTCTTCCTTCATGCGTTCGAATATCAGAATGTTGGCGTCAACCGCCATGCCGATCGAAAGCACGAATCCCGCAATGGCCGCCACCGTGAATGTCAGACCAATCAATTTGAAAATCGCGAGGATCATGGCCGTATAAACCAGAAGCGCAAACACCGCGAGAACCCCGGGCAACCGGTACCACAGGATCATGAAGAGAGCCACCACCAGAAGTCCGATGAGTGCTGCGCGGAGGGACGCTTCGAGCGACGCTTTCCCCAAAGACGCTTCCACCGTCTGCTGGGAGACAAGCGTGATGGGAACAGGCAGAGCGCCGGAGTTCAAATTGCGAACCATGTCCTTCACATAGTCGAGCGTAAACTGCCCCGTGATAACGGCCTTGCCGCCGCTGATTGTTTCCTGAACTATAGGGTCGCTTAAGCGAATGCCATCAATGTAAATTCCGATGGGACGGCCGACATTATTTTTCGTCATTTCTTCAAAGAGTTTCGCGCCTTCATCATTAAACTCCACGCCGATAAGAGGGACATTGGTATTGGAATCGAATTCGATGGCTGCGCGCTTCAAATAGCGTCCGGTCAGCCGCGCAGGCAAAAAATAAGGATCTTCGCCGAGGAGCTCGCCTTTCGCTTGGGCGGCCAGAATTTGTTCAGTCGAAGACGCCTCCTGCGGTTCTCGGAATTCAAGCAGCGGCGTGGCACCGATATAACGGATGGCCGCTTCAGTGTCCTTGATCCCCGCCAGCTCAACGATCAGCCGCCAGTTGTCCCCCACGCGATTCACCTGGACAACCGGCTCTGCCACGCCAAACGCATTGACGCGGCGTTCAATGATATCGCGCAGTCCCTGCATGGCTTCGCCCGAATTCTCGACATCCACCGCCGAGAAATCAGCTTGATACACCAGATGCGTCCCTCCCTGGAGATCGAGACCTAGATGATACGGCTCGGCAAGCGCGCCGCGCAACTGAAGCGACGGCGGCGCGTATCGGTTCCAAAAAGCCGCGCCGTCATAAATCCCTAAAAATAATCCCCCCAGCAAAAGAAAAACGGCGGCTATTCGCCTTTTTGTTATCGAATATGTTTTTTGTCTGCTGCTCGCGGCCATACGTTAAAATTCGTTCCCAAAAAGCGTACTAAAATTGCGTGTAAGTAGCAAGCCAAGAATACCTTACTCTAAGCTAAGCTCACGAATAAACTCCGAAAGTGATTTCCCTTTTTCTTTTTTAATTGTGCGGTCAAGGTGGGAAACAAGAAAAGCGAGTTCTGTGCGCCTCGCGGTCTCAACAATGGTCGGGGGTTCAAAGCCGTTATCTATTTCTAAACCGGTTTGACCGAAAACAATCCCAATCACGCTCCCGTCTCGCGGCGAAATAATTGGACTGCCGGAAGATCCCTGCTGCGTGGCAATGCTCCCCTCAAGCTCAATTACATCGTAAGTTACGCTTGCATCATCGACACGAAAAGCATCAATAACTTTTGTAGTCGTATAGACGAGGTTCTGTTTGCCCGCTAAAAATCCTCCGCTGCCGATGAGCTCGGTCGGGTAAGCCGCGGCATAGAAGCCGTCTCCAATCCTCATGACATACTCGGCGTCCAGGTCCAAATATTTAAACGGCGGCTTTGCGGCCGAGCTGGAAACGACATCACTGATTTTGCCCAGGGCAAAGTCTTCCTTGGGTACCAGAGTGGCCGCGATTTTCTCCGTCGTATTACCCGCAAAAACGATTCTCAATTTGCCGAGGGATACCGCCGGGTTCCCTGTTTTTACGAAACACTGCTTAGCCTGCTCCACGACATGGGCGTTCGTAAGCACGACCCCTTCCGGCGAAACGATCACTCCGCTCCCCGTAACCACAGCATTATTTTCTCGCTCACAGATAACCTGGACAACTGCGAGGTACAATTTCTGATAGATTTCATCGGCTGACAATGGCACTACTCCGGATGAGGGAAGAATGCCGGAAATAAACGAGCTAGCGCCTGATTTTGTTTTGCCAGATCAGGACGGCAAGGAAAGAAAACTAAGTGATTTTAAAGGGAAAAATATAA
>JACOZA010000089.1 GCA_016181565.1 Candidatus Sungiibacteriota bacterium | reverse complement strand
ATGCGCGCTTTATCTCCTTGGCAGCGGCCTCCTCCCTTTTTTTGTTTATAGCATTTAGCTTACGATCCCCCCAATCCGCCCTTCAAAGCGGATTTCTTGCTGCTCAGGCAACCGTAGCCTCAACCGTTTCTTTATCTCTGGACCAGACGCATAGAGAGGTTGGGTTCCCGGAGAGCCCGGAGCTCATTCTCATGAATAGGGATACCCTGGTTGCCGCCTCTCCCCCGGTTACCATAACTCCCAAGGTATTGGGCGCCATCGTAGGCACCCTTGACGGGGAGGGGGGAGCTGAAATCTTCCATTATGTGGTAGAAGGGGGAGACACCGTGGATTCCTTGGCAGAGAAATTCGGGATCTCCACGAATACGATTCTTTGGGCAAACGGCCTTTCCAAAAGCCCGAAGTTAAAGCCGGATCAAGAACTCACCATTCTTCCGGTTTCCGGAGTGCTTCACGCCATACGCCCGAACGAGACCCTGGGATCCATCGCATCGCTCTACAAGGTAAAGGCGCAAACGATTGCGAACGCCAACAGCCTGGATTCGGTAAACGATATTTTCGCAGGAGACCTGCTCGTCATCCCCGGAGGCGCGCCCCTGCCTGTCAGCAGCTACATTCCCCTGGCCAGCTCCTACTTCATCTATCCCGTTCCGGCCCCATATCATATTACCCAGGGCTTGCATCCCTTTAACGCCGTGGACTTTAGCAACGGATCATGCGGGGAATCGGTGTTTGCGGCCGCAGGCGGCATCGTTCAGAAAACTGGATACAGCTCTATTGGCGGAAATTATGTCCGCATCCTTCATCCTAATGGAGTCGTGACCTACTACGGCCATCTTTCAAGCATCGGAGTAAGCCCCGGCCTGCAGGTTTTTCAAGGAGGAGTTATTGGATATACGGGAAATCCAGGATATACCATAGGGCCCACGGGATGCCACCTACACTTTGAGGTGCGCGGAGCTGCCCAGCCTTTCGCCCGCTAATCGGTCACATGCAGTGCTCGCATGTGCGAGCCGAGGGAACGGCCACGAGCCGCTCTTTTTGTATTTGTGCGCCGCACTTCTCGCATGTCCCGTACGCATTGTTCGCTATTTTTGCCAGGGCCGAGACCACATCTCGAAGTCTGGTTTCCAGGGTTTGCTCTACCAGGTTTCGTTCTTCGTATTCTTCTACCTCATCCGCGGCTTCTTCTTCGTTTCCTTCGGGAACCCGCGGGTGTTTGCTGTCCCAATCGCCCGCAACCCTGGGGTCCTTTGCCGCAATACTGGAAAGCTCCTGCTCCAGGAGTGCCTTTTCTTTTTTAAGCGTTTCTTTTACGGTGTTCAATAATTCTGTATCCATGAGCGTATGGGAGTAAAAGAATAGATGAGTGCTATTACATTGGCCACGGTGAACAGGATGAGAAACACGACAGCTACCCGCGCGAAGATTTTTTTTGCCCGGGACGGGGGTTTTGGAAGGTTGATGCCCGAGGGCGTAAAGGGAATCTGAGGGTGTTCCTTGACTGCGACTGGGATTGCGACGGGTTGATCCTGTTGTTTCTTATTCTTCCCCTGGAGCTGGATGATTCTTTCCCGCTCCTTCTTTGCTTCTTCCTCTCGAAGGCGCGCCATGTCTTTTGCCATGGTGCGGATGTCTTCGCGACGCAGAAATTCCAGTTGTTCTTCTGGTCCTTCTGGCATGAAATCTATAAGGCCTGCTTGAGGGATAAGCCGATCTTTCCCTGGTCGTCAATCTTGATGACCTTCACGGGGATCATGTCTCCAACATGCACCACATCTTCCACTTTTTCAACACGTCGGGGAGCCAGTTCTGAAATGTGAACCATTCCTTCCTGGCCGGGGAAGAGCTCAACAAACGCTCCGAAGGTTGTGGTTTTTACGACCCGTCCCGTAAATAATTCTCCCATGGTCACCTCTTTCGTAATATTCCGAATCCATTCGAGCGCCTTCTGGGCGGCTTCCTCTTTGGTGGCCGTTACGAACACTTGGCCGGAATCCTCAACGTCGATTTCAACCTCGCACTCCTCAATGATCCGTCGGATCATTTTACCTCCAGGCCCAATGAGTCCGCCGATTTTCTCCTTATTGATCCAAAGCGTGTAAATGCGTGGAGCCCAAGGAGAAAGTTCGGGCCGCGGCTT
>JACOZA010000088.1 GCA_016181565.1 Candidatus Sungiibacteriota bacterium | reverse complement strand
GCTCTGCTCCACCGCCAAAATTTTATATTTTTCTTTTTTCAAGCGATCAACAAGCGCACTTGTTGATTTAGCTTTAGCCCAAACGACATTTTTCTCTGCTCCCAAAGAAACTTTTACTAATTGCGGCCGCAATTTTCCAAAAGTATCCACTGGCGTCGGCGTAATGCCGCACAAGAATATCTTTTCAACCCCTGCCGCATCCGCCGTCCGAAAAATACTTCCTACATTATATAAGCTCCGAACATTATGAAGTATTACCACCATAAGGACTTCCGATGTCCCAAATATTAACGTTAATTTCTGGACATCGGAAGTCCCGATATTTAGTAACCCAAAAATAGAAAAGGCCCGCACGCAGCGAACCTTCTCTGTCCGCTACGTGGGGCCAAGCTACCAATCCTCGGGGGCATTGTATCGAGAAGTCCTACTCGAGGATTTCCTGAATGTCCCCGTTCTCGACAAGCCGCTCGAAGTCAGGAGAGTAAATGGTGATTGGGATACACTTTGTGTTCTGCGGACCGATGTAGAGGTCTCCCAGAAAACCGCAGCCCTCCTTCCATCCCGTGATGTGAAAGGTAACTGCCAGTCCGTACCCCTTGAAATACCACCATGACCCTAACCTGATGATCTCTGTCGCAGATGACATACTGCCGTCCCTTCTTTCGCAGATAGAACTATTATAGAACAGCCCTCTTTAAATCATTTTTCAAAATGCATGTCAATCTCATAAAAGCAAACACCCCGCCGAGAGCGACAGAGTGTTTGCTCACAAACGGGGTGACTTTCGATAAGAACTTGTCGATGCTGAACTTACTCCCCAGGCGGCGACAAAGTGATTCCTTCTGGCTCGAAGATTACTTTCCGCTCACCTTCCTCGACACGACCCACCTCCAAAAGGTCGTAGCCAGCCTTTTGGCCAAGATGCAAGGTGCGCGCCAACTCGTAACGCGGGACGAAGATGTAATACCCGCCGCCCCAGTTGAATGTCTTAAGACATCCCTCCAAACTCACGCCGAGCTCTCGCATGAACGGGAAAAGCGGCGGAATTCCCTTAAACCAGGAATGGATGCGATAAGTGAACTGTCGCTCGTCGAAAGCAATTTTGCTCACTCCGCTTCCGGTGCCGGGAAGGAGGGCGTGAATGCCCACTCCAGCATCAAGGAGAGTTTCTACCAATCCCACATAGGATCGCGTCGGCAAAAGCGCTTCTTCACCTAACGTTCGTCCCGTTGGGAGTTTCGTCAGAAACTGTTCCGGCAGACCAAGACCACGTTTGATGACAAGTGAAATTCCGTTGCAATGGATGCCAGTAGAAGGAGCCGCGATGATGCAGTCTCCTGCCTGGAGTTCCACGCCAGTGATAAGCCTCCAACTGGGAGCAATGATGCCAGTCACGCAACCGCTAAAAGACGGCGCACTCTTCACTGGAGGCTCAGCTTTCACGAGATAGCGCAGCGACGGAGACTCACCCGCAGGCAAGGCCATACCAACTTCCTCGCAAAGCAGGTAGTAGCCTTGGGCAAGGTCGCGAGCCCGCCGCTCGTCCTCAAACCACTCGCTGTCTCCAGCGGCCACCTCATCGGTGTAGACAACTGGCATAGCTCCTTGAGCAATGACGTCGTTCACTGCCATCAGTCCTGCATCCCAGCCGATCCATTCGTGGTAAGTCCGGCCCTTAGGTCCGAACTCATACATCCACTCGGCAATCCAGTTTTTGTTGCCAAGTCCCTCTTGAGTACTGCACCACCGGTGGGACCTTGTGCCGTAATAGGAAAAAGTTGCTCCGTGGGAGTGCAATGTTCGCTCTATCGCTACTTGGCGACGCCGTGGGAAATCCATCGTTGATTTCCCAAGCTCCACCATTACGCGCTTGAAGGGATCGATCTTACGATAGTCGACCCCGGCCTGCGCGTACTCGTCAGTTCCACTCCGCGATGACATCCCAAACCTCTCTTTCTCTGTAAAAAGGACTAGTTCTCAATAACCCTATAATCTACATACACTCTCCTCATAAAAGCAAACACCCCGTCGACAACAAACTCCTTCAAAAAAATCAAACCTTTTTCCTCCCTCCCATTTTTTTGAAAAACCCAAATCCCAGCTTATTGAATAAATGAACGATCGTTCATTTATTCAATAAGTTCTACTCAC
>JACOZA010000087.1 GCA_016181565.1 Candidatus Sungiibacteriota bacterium | reverse complement strand
ATGAATGTGCGGCTGCGCACTACGATTGACGGACCGACTGCCATGAACACCGCGGCCATGTGGGACTTTGCCATGGTGAGTTTGCAGTGGGCGGAGACTGCGGCCACCACTATTCAATTTACATCGGCTTCTTCGAACGGGGCGGAATCTGTAACCTCGGTCAATATCCCAATTTCTTTGAATGCCGCCTATTCACAAAACATCACCGTTGATTACGCCGTTACCGGCGGAACCGCAAGCGGCGGAGGAACGGACTACACACTTGCCAGCGGCACCGCGACAATTACGGCCGGCAGCACCTCAACAAACATTCCTGTCACTATTGTTGATGACGCGCTTGACGAGACTGACGAAACCATACAAATAACTCTTTCCAATCCCACTAACGCCTCGCTGGGTTCAAACACTGTTCATACTTATACCATTACCGATAATGATGCTGCTCCGAGTTTGAGCATCAATGATGTGGCGGTTGCCGAAACAGAGAGTGCTGTCTCTGCCACTTTTACCATCTCGCTTTCCGCGGCAAGCGGCCAAAATGTGAGCGTGAATCTTGCCACCAACAACAATACCGCTACCGCCGGAAGTGACTATACCGCCACTTCTTCCACGTTTACTATTCCTGCTGGCAGTACCAGTGTGGACGCCGTGGTTACGGTTTTGGGCGACGCGCTTGATGAGGCAAACGAAACCTTCAATGTGGCGTTGAGCGACGCTTCCAATGCCACCATTAGTGATGCGACCGGCGTGGGAACAATTACCGATAACGATGCTGCTCCGAGTTTGAGCATCAATGACCGATCTATACCGGAGGCCAACGACTTTAATATGTATCTTGTTTTTACCATTACTCTCTCAACAGTTAGCGGCAGAAACGTAAGCGTAGATCTTGCGACCAGCGACGGAACGGCTACGGCCGGAAGCGACTATACCGCCACTTCTTCCACTTTTACTATTCCCGCCGGCAGTACCACGGTGCGGGCAACCACCACGGTCCTAGCCGATACTTCAGCAGAAACAAACGAAACTTTTAATGTAAATTTGACCAATCCCGTAAACGCGGCGATCGCGGACGAGCGGGGCGTAGGCACGATTGTTGACGAGGACAACGCCTCTGCCCAAACTGCCTCAACCACCTCCCCTTTTGATTTCGGGAGCGGCGGTGCTTTCACTTTTCGCAACCAAGACAACAGCAGAATCGGTTTCGACTTCCCCCCTAATTTCTATACCGAAAATCTGCGATTGCGGGCGCATTCTTTTCAAAACAATTTTTTAACTTCCAGTAAACCCCCGCCATCCGGAAAGAACTTTGTGGGAAAAACTTATGATTTCGGACTGCTTACGGAATCTGGGACCGAAATTACCAACACCTCGGCCTCAATTTCCATCACCATGGATTATCTGGACGCTGACGTAAGCGCTTTTACAGAAAGTACTCTTGCGCCTTATCGTTGGGGTTCTGGCGATTCTTCTTGGCAATCAATTTCCGGAAGCACCTTGGATACTGTCAATAACACCGTTACTTTTTCCACGGCCGCCTTTAGCTCCTTTGCGATTATGGGTGCTCCTGTGCCCGCGGCAGAGACGGCCCCGGTCGCCAGTACCGGAGGCGGCGGAGGGTGTGTACCGCTCGCGAGTTGTAATCCTCCGCTTCCGCCCCCGCAGGGATTCGGAGTTTCTATCAATGGCGATGCGCTTATAACCGACTCTCATGAAGTTGTCCTTACTCTGCGCGGCGGTCCTGATGCGGCTTTGATGTCAATTTCCAACCGTCCTGACTTTTCAGACGCAGTTCTCGAACCCTACACCACAACTAAATTTTGGACGCTTTCCGGAGGCGAAGGAGTTAAGACGGTGTACGTGAAATTCTATACCAAATACCGCTATTCTTCTTCGACATTCGAGGATCGCATCGTCTATACACTCAAACCCCTTGCCGAACTGCCCCCAGAACGTCTTACGGAACTCCTGCGTCCGGTGGCTCCCCAAGCCATCACCCGCGAGAGGCTTTGGGAAATTGGGGCCCTTCTTGTACCCGGCCTCGCGCCATTCAAAGAGCTTCCGGAGGTTTTGAAACGGCTTGTGCCGGAATTCTTGCCGCTGGAGCGTCGTCCCGAAATACTGAAATTGCTTTTGTCAAAACTTTTAGTCCCCAAAG
>JACOZA010000086.1 GCA_016181565.1 Candidatus Sungiibacteriota bacterium | reverse complement strand
AATCCGGGAAACACGAGGAGATTTTAGAATGAGGCTGGGGGAAAAACCTAAGATGAGATAGGTATTATAGACGAGATAGCACTAGGCGGACATCAAATCCGTACTGGAGGGCTGCTTTTTGAACCATTCAACAAATTCGGCGCGCGGGATACGCCATAGGCCCGCTATTTTTTTTCCGGGGATCGTCCCCTCATCAAGGAACTTGTAGATGGTTGACCGACCTATGCGGAGAAACTTCTGGACCTCGTGGGGATAGAGGAGATCGCGGTTAGGAAGCTCGTTCATCTATCGTGCCTTCTCTCCCCACTTCGCGAAGAAATCCAAAACTTCCTGTGGCAACTCCGGGGTGTATCTGCCGTCTCCCGTAGGTTCATAGAGAATGCCTTTGTAGATGAACATTTTCGGCTTGGAATCGCTTTCCTCAAATACCGACTCAAGGAATTTTTCCCAATCGTCTAGGCCCTGCGGTCCTGGACACTCTTCATCTCTTCTGTCCCACGGAACGCGCTCGCCGCAGTTAGCGCAAGTCCAACACTGGAGATTCTCTTGCTCGTGGCCCCCGAGAAGGTTGTGGTGGCTCACCGTATATTCTTCACCTGTCCAAACGTGCTTCATTCCTGATGTTGACCCAAGATAGCCAGCGTATCACCCGCAAACATGCTTGCCGCAGTTGATCCTTTGCCGCGCGCAACTTCAATGGAATCAAAGGGCGGGACTGGATCACATACGACATAGACAGTCTCAAAGCTATTATCGTTTCCCAGCATGTAGCCTTTTTTAAGAAATTGAGCTGGCTTATCTCCTTGGAGCATAATAGTGTTGTCATGTGGGGATCTTGGTTCTGCAACAACAACCCGTGGCATCAACCCAGAAAATCCAATGGGAAACATAACGCTCCTTTCATTCCGATAGGTAGCTCGTTCATAGTGATTGGTTCCAGTAAAACCTATAGCCATGAGGGCACCAATTTGATTCATGGCGGAGAATCGCATGATCCTGAGAAATAAAAAGCTTGTCTATCGGCATAACGCATATCTCATAGGGGACAGAAACCGGCGGAACAACATCTAATGGGGCGCTTTCTGGATTAAAGAAAAAGTGCCTCCATACGTCACATCGTGGAACGCGATATTCACCTGGCGGCATTTTTCTCCTCGACAATTTCCTTAATCGAATGCCACGCGCCAGAACCCCATGCGTGAAACACCTCACCCCTCAACCAAAAGCTCAAAACGCCCCCCTCGATCTCAAACCCGTCTGCTTCCACTGTCTGAGGTAAGCCCTGCTGTTTTGCATCGCCCATCTCCCAAACTCGGTACTTCTTCATGGAAACATCTCCTTCAGGGTCTTCTTTAAACCATCGTACTCCGCAATGACAGCCTCATGGGCAAATGTATCAAGAATTACCTGTTGAAGGCGCCCGATCGCAAGAAGCGCCTCGGGCTCCGTTACGGTCCCCATGCGCAAGATGGAGCGGATCTTCTCCAGAGCGTTAAGCCTATCGGTAGCAAACTGCGGGCTCTTCTCGTAGTCCTTAGCGCGAAGGTAGGCCGTCTCGATCTCGGCCATCCGGTTGCGCTTCTCTATGGCTAATTGCTCATTGCGACTTAGGGGTTCCTTTGCCATTTCGCGCCTTGGCCTCCTTCATCATTTGGTCCCATACTTTTCGAGCCTTCTCCTTCTGCTTTTTCAGGTCGTACAAAACCCCCCTGAGAATAACCATTGTCGGTGGTGACTCTGAAACTTGAAAAGCATCCTCAAGAAACTTCTCCCATTTGTCTTTCCTCAATCGTTTTCCGGTCTCTATATTTCTGCTTTTCACAAAAGCCAGCAATCCGCCCGTTCTCCTCATACCGCCTTAATCCCCAACTCCGCAAGTTTCATGTCCACCGCCGTCTCGAGCCGTTTGCTTTCTACCAGATCGGCCTGCTTCCTGCTCTTGAAATATGCCTTCTGGGCCTTGCGCATCTGGGCGACAAGCTGGAGGGCTTGTAATAAACCTGGCGTCATAGCATCTGGAGCCCCAACCACTTTCGTTTGATTGGATTGATCTATGCTCTGCCGTAAAATCATTCGCCGCTCATCGACACTCATCTTTACATCTCCTTCACCATGGCTTGAGCGTAATGGAAATCTGAAACGTGGAATAACTCTGCACGGTA
>JACOZA010000098.1 GCA_016181565.1 Candidatus Sungiibacteriota bacterium | reverse complement strand
GTTCGCTGACATAACGGAACCGATAGAAGATGCTAATTAGCCACCACAAGGAGGATGACGGTGCGCATAAAAGCAGCCCAGCTGCCAGCGGCTAATGACTGCCTCCAAGTGGAGGACATCATCTATCTGCCGCAAAAGCTCTCTTTCGCTCAATTCAAGAAACTCAACGCATGTCTCGGCAAAGCCAACTGGTTCAAAAAACTAGTTGAAACGAAAGCCCAAGAAGGCAGAAGCTTACCTATGCCAGAATTACCCATACTGTGGCTCGAGCAACTATACGAGCACGAACGGGTAACTGCGGACCGGGAACCAGAATGGATTAGGCAAGCAAGTCCGCTTTGCAAACGGCATCTCCGGCGAGAGTACGTTTTCGGCGATGGGGTTGATCCGCTAGCAATCGTGCCAAGTATTCCCTTCACAGGAATCGGATACGCAGTGCTGGAGGATGGACTCATTGAAGAGACGACCAATGCTTTTGGACTTTTTCGCCTGGCTCGGGTGAGGCAACTCGGATTCCTGCATGATCCGGTTGTGAGAAGTGGAGAGTTGGAATCCATCGGGATGCTCTTCAGCCATACCCGATGGCTCCATGTACTCGATGTAACAGCTATTGCGACCCTCATCGCCCTAAACAATGAGCTACGAGATGAGGGACTTTACCACCTTCAAGTAGCGGCGATAAGCCACGATGCTCTTACGCCTGCGGGCGGAGACACGACCAAGCAGATTGACCCCCAAGCGTTTGACGAAGAGAGAAACTTCCCTCAACTATTCAGCCTGGAGGGCTGGCCGGCACTAAGCCAAAAGTATGGGCTGCAGGAAAGGAAGTTGACCGAGATTGTTCAAGGGAAAAGCACTCTCGGAAAAATCCTTGATCTCGCGGACAAGATCGCCTACGTAGCGCGAGATGCACGGGAGTACTACGGCCGATACGATCCCTCTGGTCCTGTGGGCTATCCGGATGAATACTTCGAGATCAAGAAACTCGTTGAAACACGAGCGCTCATCTGCGGAATCTGGGATGCAGTAGAGATAGAGGATGGGGAAGCAGTCATCGCTGACGGAGAGCGGCTCACCGATTTTCTCCGCCTGCGGGCGCTGCTCTTCAAGAATCTCTACCATCATCCAGCCAGTCGCTTCCTGGAACACACCATCGCTAACGTCATTACGCAGTACTTATATGACAGCGATGAGCTGACCAAGCAGGAACTGCTTCAGTTTGGTGACGCGGACTTGGAACGACTTATCGGTGAGGTCGTCGGGGACGATTCCCTTCTTCTCGTAGGTGTCAACTTCATGCGACCGCGAGTGGAAACATTCAAGGATGCAAAGGAAGCAAGGCGGAGAGAAGCCAAGCTCATCCGGAACGGCATGTTCACTCTCCTGGAAAACTGGAGGGGAACCGCAAATCCGGGAATGAACTTTCTGGTGAGGAAAAATAAACAAGTGGCTCCTTTCCGAGAAGCGTATCCCAAAGCGGCTCGGGAGATTGAGAAGCTAATCGCTCCCGAGAAACCGCTCATCCTCTACTACTTCCCTATCGCCGAAATGCCTCTCAAGGAAAAGTTCCTCAAAGCGTTCATGGCATACCGAAAAAGGAAATTGAGGAAAGGAGGTAGCTTTACGAAAAAGAGTCCCCGGTAAGACTTTCGGATCTTGATCCGAAAGAAACTGCCGGGGACGCGTCTTTATAGCGAATCCGGGCGTGGCAAGAGGGAGCCGGGGGCTCCCTCTTTATGGGCGGTTGATGGTTATCTTTTTTACCTCCTTTTTGCAGTTGGCCGTTTGCTTCGGTGTCTTGCCGGACGCTTGAACGGAATGACTTGACCAACCCGAAAAGTGACTTCGTCGACTTCCGGTTGGCCATAGAAAACCCTGATCTGAGTCCGCCAGAAATCAAGATCTTCGCACGAGAGCGATCCTTCCGTGCTCAAGTAGAGAAGCAACTCGGTTTCTGTCTCCTCTACCTTCTCTCGGTCGAAGACTCCCCATTCCCCTCTCTCGAGGTTGATTCCCAGATACCCCGGAAGCGGTTTGCTCTTTTGCCGGGACTCCAGAAACACTCTCCTCACATACTCTTTGAGAGGCGCTGTTCCGAAGGCCCGATCCACAACCGCCTGGAAGCGCTTTTTGAGAGCAGAAACCACAAAAAATTGTCCCGCGCGCTTCCTGCATATTT
>JACOZA010000097.1 GCA_016181565.1 Candidatus Sungiibacteriota bacterium | reverse complement strand
AATTCTTCAATTTTCTCGCTCTCTGCTATGCTTGGCAAAGTTCTCGTTACAATGTCATTCCACAAGACATGGAATATGGAGCTCTCCCAAAATGCCATCTTAAACGGCAGGTATTGAAAAAGATACGCGCCGATGCCAACCAATCCCCACGCCATGGCTCGTTCTACTTTCTCCTGCGAACGACTAACCCAATTTACGGTGTTGATGCCAAGAATGGCAAGAATAACGAGAAAGATAAGGGGCGTGGCTCTTCCCAAGCCGTGCACTACTCCCAAAAGAACTCCATCGCTTACGCTTCCAACGGTCGCGATATAAGTGAGTAGCACATAGAACGCAGGATTTGGGCAACCTACGCCGGCATTTCCCAAAAACAGTCCCATAAAAAATGACTTTGAGTAATCGCCGCTTTTTTGGAGTGAGGTTGGCAGCACCTTTGCCATGAAAGGCAGATGTACGTAGAGAAGCTTCAATTCAGAAAGTCCAAATACAAATGCCATCGCTCCGGCAATGCCGAACATCCAGCGAATGAGCGCATTCATGCCGATATAGTTCCCGACCCAAGCAACGGCCGCGCCGTAAATAGAAAGCGTAATGGCAAGTCCCAGTCCGAAAAGCATTGCCATAGTAAGCCCCTTGAGCGGCGATTGCTTCATGGCCAGAGGCACGATGACAAATACCAAAGGCAGGGTGCAGGGCAAGAAAATCATGGAAAGTCCTGCCGCATAAGCGAAAATAAGTCCGGCTTGCGCCCCCGGCGTGGTAACCAGCCAAAAAATGCCGATGATTGTGACAGAGAGGAGAAGGAAAGAAAAAATTATTAAGCTGTTGCGGATTTTTGATGTCATGGATTTGTTTTAATTACGAAGCGGATCAACTCAAATCTTTTTTCAATCTTTTTTCTTTTCCTCAAATTCTTTTTTATCAATCTCTCCTCTTGCGTATCGTTCTTTTAAAATTTCAAGCGGTGATTTTTCATGATCGTGGTTGCTCTGCGGCGCGACCCCATTTCGGCTTCCAATTCCGATTTTCAATTTTGGCGGAGGGTACAGGATTCGAACCTGTGAGGGATTTCTCCCACACGCTTTCCAAGCGTGCGCCTTAAGCCGCTCGGCCAACCCTCCTCCATATTAACGGATAAGCTTCAGTATCTTTGGTTTAAGCTCTCGTAAATTCTTTTGGCGGAAGTTCACGGCTCTATGCTCTTCTTCGGTGAGCTCGCCGTAGGGTTTGCCGAACTGCGGAATTATCAGAATAGAGCGGTAGGCGAAGCCGGGTTTTACTTCGCACATAAGGCGGTCGGCGATATAGCCCTCTGCCCAATTTTCATTTAATAGCAAATTTTTGCCGTCAAAGAAAGCGATGAAGCCGCCGAGACGAGCGGTGCGCTTTTCTTGAGGCACCCCGTTGAGCTTCTCAAGAATGGCCTCGGCGAGTTCTTTAGCGCTTGCGTCGCGCCCCAGCCAGCGATTACTCTCAACACCCGGCGCGCCGCCAAGGTAATCAACCACTAAGCCGCCGTCGTCGGCGATAGTGGGGATTCCGGTTTCTGCGAAGTAACCTTTAGCTTTAAGAATGGCGTTTTTCTTGAATGTATCCTCCGTTTCGGCAACGAGCTTGATTTGAGGAAAATCCTTAAGGCCGAGGATTTCAAGGCTGGTGTCGGCAAGGACTTTTTTGGCTTCCTCAAACTTTGAAGGGTTGGTGGTGGCGATAAGCAGGCGCGGCATAGGTCGGAAGCAAATCAGAATGTTTTTTTGCGCGCAATTATTGCCACCCTAGAGAGATTGGCCGGGAATTCTTCCACAGAAAGTTTGGCTGTGCGGATGTCTTCAAGGCCGGCGCGCTCAAAGGCCCGGCGCATATCGGCGATCTTATAAGGCCGGACGCCATACATCATGCCGAGGGTTGCGCCGACGGGACTGCGGCGGAGGCCAAGGTTAAAAAACGTGCCGCCCGGTTTAAGCAGGCGAGCTAATCGTCTGACCGTTTCGGTCAGCGGCGCGTGCTCAAGCGCTCCGCTGGCTACGACAGCGTCGAAATGGCTTGCCGGCAGGCTCATCGCCTCCCGCTTGCCAAGCGGGGTTATCTTCTCCGGGTTTCTTAGATCGCTCTCGGCAATCACTATCGTGCGGCGGCTTAATCCTTCCTTCTTAACTACGCGCTCCATTTCGCGGAGCATTTTAGCGTCTAT
>JACOZA010000037.1 GCA_016181565.1 Candidatus Sungiibacteriota bacterium | reverse complement strand
GCTTCGCGTTTGAAGAAATCTTATTGATACAACTTCGTGTGATCCGTGAGCGCCGCGCCATTTTAGAAAAGAAATCGCCGGAAATTCCCGTGAACCTGCCGCGCATAAAAAAATTCGTGGCCTCGCTTCCCTTTCCCTTAACCAATGCCCAAAGGCGCGCCGCCTGGGAGATCGTGAATAATACCGCGAAACCCCACCCCATGAATCGGCTCCTGGAAGGAGATGTGGGTTCGGGCAAAACGGTGGTGGCGGCACTTGCGTCCCTAAACGCTGTAAAAGCCGGATTTCAAGTGGCGTATCTGGCTCCCACCGAGATTTTGGCTATACAGCATTTTTCCACTTTCAAGAATCTTTTGGCTGGGTTTGACGTATCTGTCGGGCTTCTGACGGCGGCTCATAAGAGACTGTTCTTATTTGGCGGAGTTTCGGAAAAAGTAAATATTGCCGCGCTCGCCGGCGCTGGCGAAGCCGACATTATAATTGGCACGCACGCTGTAATCCAGGACAAAGTCCAATTTAAGAACCTCGGTCTCGTGATTGTAGATGAACAGCACCGCTTCGGCGTCAATCAGCGCGCTAAACTACTAAGGAATAAGGAAGAAGGAATTAGGAATAATGACAATATTCCGCATTTCTTGTCGATGACCGCGACTCCCATTCCGCGCACTTTGGCTCTGACAGTTTATGGGGATCTGGATATTTCAGTCCTCGAGGAGGTTCCCAAGGGCAGAAAACCGGTGATGACCAGAATTGTGCCGGCCGAAAAGCGCCGGGCCTGCTACGAATTCATTCGAAAGGAAGTGAAAGCGGGCAGGCAGATTTTTGTGATTTGTCCGAGAATTGAGATTGCTGGACATGAGGACAAAATCCATACCCAAGCCGAGATTTTCAAAGAAGAGGTAAAGGCGGTGAAGGCCGAATATGAGAAGCTTTCAAAAGAAATTTTCCCTGATCTCAAAGTCGCCATGCTTCACGGCAAGATGCCCGCCTCGTCAAAGACAAGGCGAAGTCTTGCCTCGGGCGGAAAACCGACCAAAGAAAGCGTAATGCGTGATTTTCGGGATCACAAATTTGACATTCTCGTTGCGACATCGGTGGTCGAGGTTGGAGTGGACGTGCCGAATGCGACGGTGATGCTGATTGACGGAGCAGAAAAGTTCGGACTGGCGCAGATTCACCAGTTTCGCGGCAGAGTGGGGAGAAGCGAGCATCAGTCGTACTGTTTTTTGATGACGATAACCCCCGAGGCCGAAGCCTCGGCACGGCTGAAAGCCGTGGTCTCGGCGAAGAACGGGTTTGAATTGGCGGAAAAAGATTTGCAAATCCGTGGCCCGGGAGATTTTTTCGGGACTCGCCAGTCGGGTATCCCGCCCTTTGCCTATAAAAGTTTTACCGACATGCGACTGGTGCAGTCGGCGCGCGAAGCCGCGACCGAAATTTTGAATAGAGATTCAGATCTTCGATTTAATCCCGCGTTGAGGAAACGCCTGGCGGAGTTTGAAGCCGCGGTGCATTTTGAGTGAGAATCTTTAAAACTGAAATATGATATTTACTGAAGAGGCAACGGTTAGTCAGCGGTTCTTCAAAAAGCAGTGGAAACTATATGTATGTCTGGGGGTGATTTTGTCCTGCGCACTGCTGTTACGTGCCTGGGGAATCTTTTCAAGTGAGCTCCAAGGAGACGCCGCTCTTTATGCAATGCGTGCTCTTGGCTGGTTTGATTATCTAGCAGGAGCAGAGCAGACCTCGCCGATTGTTTGGTACGGCTATATTCCGTGGTGGGCAAATCTTTCTTTTCACGATCGTCCTCCGCTCGGGTTTTTGATCCAACACATTTTCTTTTTGATTTTTGGCGATCACACTTGGGTCGCTTTGTTGCCCCACGCACTTGCCGGAGTAGCATCTGCAATGTTGATATACCTGCTTTTGCGCAGATGCTTCTCAGATTACGCTGCACTTTTCGGAGCTTCTTTGTTTGCTGTATCCTCATATTCGGTCTGGGCCTCTCGAATAGGATATCTCGAAGGATTATTAATATTTTTTATCACATTGAGCACTTATTGGTTTGTGTGCTTTATGCAAACCAAGAATTCAAAATATCTTTACGGACTGTCCGCCGCGCTCGCTGCAACGCTGTTGATAAAATATACGGCAATCTTTCTTATGCCCGCGCTAATCACGTCTTTTTTATTTTTCTATCCGAGAGTATTTAAGAAAAAATGTTTTTGGGTGGCAGTAGTGCTTGGACTCGTTCTTCTCTCCCCTGTAATTTTTTATAACTACAAGGTGTTTAGCACGCGGGGACATTTTGACGCGGATTTTACGTCTCTTTTCGGAATAAAAACAGATGATTTCTCTATTCTCGCAAATAGAAAAGTTGCTCTTAATATTAAGGAAAACCTTCTCCTTTTTTGGGGAATACTACTGCGAAGCGATTCTTTGCCCTTAGCGGGGCTATTCATTTCTTCTTTTCTGTATGGCATGTATCGCGCCGTGGTTCGAATTAAAATTGATATCCTGTCGCTTTTTTGCCTCCTCTCGATTTTTTCAGCTAACGCAATGTTTCTATTTTATAAGCCAGATGGCCGATATTTGCCTATCGTTATTCCCTTCTTTTCGGTTCTGGGAGCCGCAATCTTCCAGAAGAGTTTGGAAAGCGACAGCTTAAAAAAATACTGGAATTGGATTCTCGGTGGGGCGGTTGTTTTTCTTCTGATTGAGCTTGGCTTCAGTATCAATACACATCTGCTCGCGGATCCCATAGGGAAAATGGATATTACTTACAGTTCAGTCCGGGAGCAGGAAAGCGGATTCGAAAAACTCGATCAATTTCTTCGAAAAGATGTTTTGGGCCCCTTGCCGCCATTTCACCGCACGTTTACAACATTTTTTGAAGAGAGCCGAACGGTGAATATTAGCGGTCGTGAGGTAGTACTTTTTGATGAGAGATTAAGTTGGTTTTCACGCGTATGGTACGTGGACCGGTATAATTACTATTACAGCGATAAAAAGACCCCGTATATTTACTTTAGCTATGTGCTTCGCGCTATGCCGAAGGGGGAAAATATTTTCGATTTCCTGCGCGAAAGTGGCGTAACTGGTGTCCGGATTGTTTTTGCTGCTAAGTCCAGCGATTCCTTTACTGAACTGGGCTATTCGAAAGGACTAGAACTTATGGAGCAAAGCCTAAAAAACTCTGGCATTGATCCAATCTCTGAAATAAAAAATTCAAAAGGCGAGACTTTATTCAGAGTTTATCACATTGGTCTAAATTAAAACCAATAATTTCAGCTCATCTTTAAGAGTTTGAAGCCGCGGTGCGTTTTGAGTGATTGGTAAAAACTCTATAATGATACGCCACAATCTACACACGACCCTATGCACATATTACACACTATAGTGTATGATATGTGTATATGGCAAAACAGGAAGAAAAACGTCCCGTTATCAGTAAGGTTCAGCGCGAGGCGCTTCAAATCTTGCGGGAGGCAGGAGATCTCACGCTGGCGTTTTTGTTAAGCGCCGGGAGTAGCGCTCGTCTCTGGCAGTCCATCGGCGGAAAACGAAAACGCGAGCGGATCCGCCGTTCGCTTGCAGCTCTCGAGCGCCGCGGTTTCATTGATATGAATAAACACGGCAACGAAACACGCGTCGCGCTTTCGCGAGATGGCAAGCGCATCGCGCTCGCGGGAAATGTAGAAAAAATAAGTCTGCCCGTAATAAAATACTGGGATCGGAAGTGGCGTATCATTCTTTTTGATATTCCCGAGCGGTTAGGGAATGCTCGCAGGGCGCTTTCGAAGCGCCTCCGCGATATGGGGGCTTGGCAATATCAAAAGAGCGTATTTATCTATCCCTTCCCGTGCAGAGATGAAATTGATTTTGTCACGTCATTTTTCAATGTGCGCGAGTACGTCCAATACATCGAAGCGACCTCGATTGACGACGCCGCAACTCTGCAAAAACATTTCAAGCTGACATGAAGCTTCCACGGGCTTATGCTCGCGGTTTTCTGCGGTGGTAGATAAAGCCAATACACATATTACACACTATAGTGTGTAATATGTGTATGTGGATTTAGAAAAAATACAATGTCTGCTGCAGAGCCTATCTTTCTGCGCCTTGCCGCGGATAAGGAGGTTAGTTTTTATGAAATATCTTTGGTAAGCCGGCTTTTAGGCGTGACCCAAAATCCCATATACTTGCCGAGCGCGAGGCGCGTGATGGCGTCAATGCCCGGAATGGAGCCAAAACCGATGAGCGTCGCAGGAATCAAGAGCCACTGCACTGCCATCCAGAAATAGTGGTGCATGGGGCGGTGCGGCGGGCGCGGCGGGAGGAGTTTCAGCGAGTAAATCGCAGAAGTTACGAGGCCGACCATGGCAAACACCATAATCCAACGCGTGACGCGCGGAAGATTATAGGCCAGCACCGATGTCCCGAAAGCGCTCCCGCCGATAAGGACGGGAAGCCAGCCAAGGACAAAGATCATAATGGCGTTTGTGCCGATGGACCAGAATCCTTCCAGTTGATTGAAACCGAAGTAAAGTTTCTTCTTGAGCGGAATTTTTTTATTTTTCGCGAAACCAAAAAGCAAATACGGCACATTTTCGACTCCCCAGATCCAGCGGCGCTGCTGCTTGTAGACGTTTTTTGCGGTTTGCCACCAGGTCGCCGCGAGGTTGGCGTCCATGGAAACGGGATAATGGAGCGGCATGACGGAATAATCGCCGTCAAAATAAATCAGCGCTTGCCAGAAGATGCGAGAATCTTCAGAAACCATGTTGGTATGCCAGTAGTTCATAAGAACGAGCGGCGCCAGCGGCATGGAGTGCGATGAAAAAGTTGCCAAACGTTCAGGGCGCGCCTGCTGCATCATCTGCCAGAACGTGCCGGAAGTGGCGACAACGCGTGAGAAGGCCGGAGCGTCCCAGATATTGTTGTTGTAAACCGGAATCGGCTGGAAGGAAGTGCGGAGGGGCTTTGAGGCAGTAAGGTAATGATACGTAAGAATCCCGAAATACTCCGGGTAGACTTCCGTGTCCACATCGAAAGATGAGACAAGAACATGCTCGTGGGGGATTGGTTTCGTGTCGATCAGTTTTCTCACCGCTTCCCTAGCGGCATATGATTCGTTAGAGCCCTTACCAGGCGTTTCACCGGGGAGATCAGCGGGATGGTGAGTGACAAGGAACGCGCCAAACTTCGCGGAGAATTCTTTTTCGGCGCGCTCGGCGATGGCGCGAGATTTATCGCCGGCTCGCTCTTCGCGCGCGAGTACCACCAGAAGATGCTCATGCGGGTAGTGTGATTGGAGAAGCGCCGTCAGCCCGCCGGCGATAACTTCGTAAGGCTCCAGGTAGAAAGGGATGATGATAAGATGGCGAATTTCCTTCCAGCTTTTAAGTTTCAGTTCCGGCGGGCAGTGCTTGATGCGCTCAAGTTCCTTCTGCCATTCGATCCGGAGATTTCGCCGCATCTCCGAGAAAGTGGAGCGAAGATGGAGCGAGAGAAAGGCAGTTTTCAAAAGCCAGTAGACGTCGAAGGCGATTATGAAAAATGACGCGCCGGCCGGGAAAAGCCATGACGCCAGGATCGTGCCGGTGAGTGTCGCCCACATCAGCGTCCCCGGAATGATTTCAAAAAAACGGTACAAGCGCCAATCTCCCGCATTTTGGAAATCCGGCGCATGCGCGGCTTTCAAGTACCACTTTTCATTTCCTTGCATCTTGTGTATCCTAGCCAATTACGCCCCGTTTCTCAACTAAAAAGAGCCGCTGCGGCTCTTTTTGATATTTGGTGCGCGCGCTAGGACTTGAACCTAGAACCGGGCGAATATAAGTCGCCTGCTCTGCCATTGAGCTACACGCGCTTGTCTTGAAGTATGAACGAAGAGTTATGAATTATGAATACTACAAAAGACAGATGTTCGTCCACCTCCCTTGATTCCTGATTCTTTATTCCTAGTTCCAGTTCCTACGCCGCAGAGACTAAGATGTTGAACTCTTCCTGTTCTATAGTTTCTTGCTCAATCAGTTTTTTCGCGATTTTTTCGAGGATAGTGCGGCGCCGGGTGATGATATCCCTGGCGCGCTTCAGCGCGTCCAGGAGCAGGTTTTTCACTTCCGAATCAATTACCTGCGCCGTCGCCTCGGAGTAGTTTTTGGGAGTGGATAGCTCTTTGCCGAGAAACACCATTTCTTGAGACTCTCCGAAGGACACCGGCCCAACTTTCTCGGACATGCCGTACTTGGTAATCAATGCGCGCGCCAGGTCCGTGGCTTTTTCCAAGTCGTTGTGGGGGCCGGTGGTGAGTTCTTTAAACACTAAGAGCTCTGCGGCGTAACCTCCAAGCGCTACCGCGAGTTCCCCCAGGAAATGCTTTTTTGAGAATATGTGCCGGTCTTCCGTCGGCAGCTTCAAGGTATATCCTGCCGCTCGCCCGCGTGAGACGATGGTGACCTTATGCACGGGATCAGCCTCGGGAATGGTGGCCGCGACAAGCGCATGCCCCGCTTCGTGGTACGCAGAGATTTCTTTTTCCTTCGGGGTGAGCAGGTGACTTTTCCGTTCGGGGCCCAGGAGCACTTTTTCAATCGAGCTGATAAGATCGAGTTGGGAAATTTTTGTACGATCCGAGCGCGCCGCTAGAATCGCCGCTTCGTTAACCAGGTTTGCCAAATCAGCGCCGGAGAACCCCGGAGTCCGCTCCGCAATTTTTCGAAGCTGCACATCTTCAGCAAAGTTTTTGTTCAGTGAATGAATTTTCAGAATCGCTTCACGGTCGCCCAAATCGGGCAAATCTAAGACGACCCTTCGATCAAACCGGCCGGGGCGGAGCAGCGCCGGGTCTAAAACATCGGGCCGGTTGGTCGCCGCCATGACAATAACCGACTCGTGGGTTTCGAACCCATCCATTTCGACAAGAATCTGATTCAGGGTCTGTTCTCGTTCATCGTGTCCCCCGCCCAGCCCCGTGCCTCGGTGTCTTCCTACGGCATCTATTTCATCAATGAAAATAATTGTCGGCGCTGCTTTTTTGGCCAGTTTAAAGAGATCGCGCACGCGCGCCGCGCCTATTCCCACAAACATCTCCACAAATTCAGAACCGGAAATATGAAAGAAAGGAACGCCCGCTTCTCCGGCTACCGCCCGAGCGAGCAGCGTTTTCCCGGTTCCCGGCGCTCCCATCAAAAGCACTCCCCGCGGAATCCGCGCGCCAATATCGAAAAACTTCTTCGGACTTCGGAGAAAATCAACAATCTCTACCAGTTCTTCTTTGGCTTCTTTGGCGCCAGCGACGTCTTTAAAAAGCACGCGCTCGTTTAGGCTATCGGGCGAGATAATGCGCGCCCGCGACTGCCCGAAGGTAAACGCTTGCATGCCCCCCTGTTTTAGCTGACGAGCCGAGAACCAGATGAAAAAAGCAATGAGCAGTACCGGTCCGGCGATCGGGAGAATAATGCCGAGCCAGATGTTCAAGGCGCTCGTCCCTTTCACGTCGAGCTGCACGGCTTTCAGTTTTTCCGGATCCACGCCGTAGTTTTTTAACGTTTCAGTGATGCCGGATTCTGATTCCTTGTGCGAGGTCTCAAGGCCGCCGTCTTTCATTACGGCTTCGAGGTCGTTATCTTGCACGACAATTTTCTCGATTTTCCCGTCGTTGATTTGGAGCACAAGTTCGGAGAGCGAGACCTCTTTCTTTTGCTGGGAAGGGTTCACAATCAGCGCATACAGCCCCGAAAGGATCATGAAAATCAGGAAGACGTAGATGAATTGTTTCGAAAGTTGGCGCATATTGGGCAGTAGAACTTTGATTAATTTTTTGCGAGTTTATTCAGGATAAGATAAATTAGACAGCCGGTTTTTCTTCGAGGTCCGCGCTCTTGGGCGCCTCGGTGCTGGCGGCGGTCGGCGCCGCTTCTTCGGGAGCGTGTAGATTCAGCGAAAGAGAAAGCCGGTGTTCTTTCGGGTCGATGGAGAGCACCCTAAAATCGTAACTTTTACCGAGCTCGAGCGTTTCTTTCATTTTTGATTCTGTGCCGAATTCCGAAATGTGCGCCAGTCCCTGAACCGAGTCTTCGATTTGGACGAAGGCTCCGAAAGGGTTGAATTTTGTGGCTTTGCCGTTGATCAGCGATCCTTTCGAATACTTTTCGGCTGCTGCAATCCAGGGATCGGGCCGCAAGGCTTTCAGCGACAGAGAAATTTTATCGCCCTCGATGTCGATGATTTTGGCCCGGCGTTTCTCCCCTACTTTCAATACCGCCTTCGGATCCTCAATCAGCTGCCAATCGATTTCCGAAATATGGATTAGTCCCTCGAGGCCTTCGTCAAACTTCATGAAGGCGCCGAAGTTAACCACCCCCGTCACTTCGCCCTCCACCACCTCGCCGATCTTGTATTTGTCGAGGCGCTCTTTCACCTCATCCGAGTCGCTGCCTCGCTCCGAGAATATCAGCTTATCTTCGTAAGGATTCACATCAAGGATTTTGACCTTCAACTCTGTTCCGACGAATTTCTGCAGCTCCTCAAAGATTTTCTCTTTGTCTCCATTTTCAACTCGGGGGTAATGTTTCATGGAAAGTTGCGACACCGGCAGGAACCCCCGGACGCTGTTTAACTCGAGAATGAGGCCCCCGCGGTTCGCCTCTTTGACGACAACCGAGAGCACTTCCCCGGTTTGCATTTTCTCTTTCAAATCTCGCCAGTTTTTCTCGCGGCCAGCCTCGCGGAGCGACAATTCGATGTACCCTTCCTCATTGTCAAGCTCCACGACTTTGGCGGTGACGGGGCTCCCAACGTCGATGTTCTTGATGATGTCTTGCGCCTCGTAATATTCGCGGCCGTAGACGACGCCGGTCCCCTGGTTTCCCAGGTCGACAAACAATTTCGCGCCGCGTTTTTCGATGGCGACGCCCTCAACAATGTCACCAGCCTTAGGCATACTGAAAAACTCGCCGCTTCGCGATTTCAAAAGCTGCTCCATGGGATGCTTGGGCTTCTCAATGACTACCCCCAGCTTTGTTTCCGTATTGTCTCCGTTTTCGTTCTGCATCATAAATACGCGCTAGACCTTGCCTACTATAAAGAACAAAGGCAATTTTCGCAAGAGCAGTCGCCGAAGACTATCGTTAGCTTTGGGAGCCTTTAGCTCCATTTCTGCCCCTCTTCGGCCTTTAACATCGGCCTCGAAAATGCTATAATTGACTCTGTAATTTAAGTTTTGGCATCTGGGATTTGGTGAGATATGGTCATCAGTTGGTACGGGCAATCCTGTTTTAAGATTCAGTCCGGGGAGTTGGTGGTTGTCACCGACCCCTACAGGAAGGAAATCGGACTTACTCCGCCTCGCTTCAAGGCGGAGATTGTTGTCGTGACGCATGAGCACTTTGACCACAATAACGTCGAAACCATTCCCGAAGGCGCGTTTGTCGTCCGCGGGCCGGGCGACTACGAAATTAAAGACGTCGCGATTACAGGCATTTCGACTTTCCATGACGCTAAAGAGGGTAAAGAGCGCGGACGCAACACGGTCTACGTGATTGAGATGGAAGACATACGCTTGGCGCATCTCGGGGATTTCGGCGAAGAAAAGATTCGGCCGGAGACAGTCGACGCGATTGGTGAAGTTGATATTCTCTTTGTTCCTGTGGGCGGAACATATACGATTGACGCCGAAACAGCGGCCGAGGTTGTCAGCGCCATCGAGCCCAAGATCGTGATTCCTATGCACTATGCTATTCCGGGTTTGAAGGTCAAGCTGGATGGTGTCGAGACGTTCTTGAAAGAAATGGGAGTCAAACAATTGGCTCCCGAAGATCGCTTGACGCTGAAAAAGAAAGATCTCCCCGAAACGGGAACCACACGCGTGGTCGTGTTAAAGACCGCCTGACCCGCTATGCCGGAAGACGCGAGCCGCAAAAACTTAATCGAACGCATTCGCCAACAGCCCGAACCAACTCGTTGGGCAATTACTATCGCTGTCACAGCGGTGCTGGCTGGGCTTCTGATAGTTTTCTGGGTGCAAAATATTTCACGCCAGTTGGCGGCGCTTTCTACTAGCAGCAGTATTGAGAAAGAAAAAAGCGCTGCGGGCGAGGTCTCCCCGGCTCCAGCATCGTTTAGCGCAGCCATCCGCGGCGTGGTGGATTCACTGAAGGTTATCGGCTCGGGCGCGGATCCGGTCAAAACAGCGGAGGAACCGCAACCATCACCGGCGGCAAGGGAAAAGCCGCCGCTTGAAGAACCTTCGGCTTTGGGGAGTTTCTTCCGTACCGCCGCGGATATCGTGCGATTTAATCTGGCTTTGATGGGTAAAACTTTCAGAGACGTCTCGCAGGGAAATTTCTAGTTTATAGTTTTACTGCTTAGGAATTAGTGCTTAGGATTTCGTTGGTGTATGGCTGATATCGGCTCAATCAAAGAGCGGGAAATTGTAGAAGAAATGGAAGCGTCGTACCTCGACTACGCCATGTCGGTGATTGTGGCGCGGGCTCTTCCTGATGTCCGCGACGGGCTGAAGCCGGTACACCGGCGGATTCTTTTCGCTATGCATAAGCTCGGTCTCACCCATCAAGCCAAGTACCGCAAATCAGCGCTTGTCGTTGGCGAGGTACTGGGGAAGTTTCATCCGCATGGAGACACGGCAGTCTATGACTCAATGGTGAGAATGGCGCAGGATTTTTCTATGAGGTATCCCTTAATTGATGGGCAGGGAAATTTCGGGTCGATCGACGGGGATTCAGCGGCGGCAATGCGCTATTG